>WTBX01000100.1 GCA_013138855.1 Methylococcaceae bacterium | reverse complement strand
ACAAATTGATAAAAGCTCACCATCACCGCGACTGGATTACCCGCTAATCCAAAAAATGTCGCCTTGCCAATATGACCAAAGGCTAACGGTCTGGCAGGTTTGATTGCAATTTTCCAAAAATCAACTTCACCTGATGCTTGTAATGCCGCTTTTGTATAATCAGCATCCCCAACTGAAACACCGCCCGTAGAAATAATTAAATCCGCATAGTCGGCGGCTTTTTGAAAAGTTGTTAATAAGGTGTCAGGATTATCTTCAATAATGCCTAAATCCATCACTTCTATATCGGGACGATCTAAAGCCGCTAATAAGCTATAACGGTTACTATCATAAATACCACTAGTTGACAATTTTTCACCTAAGCCGAAAACTTCATCACCACTTGAGGCAATTGCTACGCGTAGTTTTCGATTAACCTTAATTTCAGCAATCCCTAATGAGGCTAATAAACCAATATCAGGCGGGGTTAAATATTTTCCTACTTTAAAAACCGTTTGTCCGTGTGCTAAATCTTCCCCTGCTAAACGTACATTTTGTCCTGCTTTATGCGTCGCCCCTATTTCTAGGCTATCGCCCTCTACGTTAACATGTTCCTGCATAATCACCGTTTTCAGTCCGTGTGGTAATACTGCGCCCGTCATAATACGTACACATTCACCTGATGAAACTTCGCCTTGATAAGGTTTGCCAGCCAAGGCTGTTCCGACTATTTCTAATTTAACCGTTTCTTTTTCGGGTAAATCATCATCATGTACGGCATAGCCATCAACCGCTGAATTATTATGGGCTGGCACATTAAAAGCTGCCTTAATTTCTTCAGCAATACAATAGCCACGCGCTTGTTCAATCGGTAATTGTTGATGTCCTGTGATGAGAGGGCTATTTTCTAAAATATGTTTTAAGGCATTCTCAACAGAAAGTAGCCCATCTTCATAAATATCTTCACAACTAGATTGCGTGTTAATCATCTTCGAGTACTCGGTGCGTTAATGGGAATGCCATTGCCCATAAAGGTTAAAAAATATTCCAACTGCCGTAATTCTGTTGATTGCGCTTTAGGGGACTTGGCGCGAATTTGTTTATGACAACCGATAAAACGCCGATGCAATGTCCCCATCTCTCCCCATTTTAAACGATACGTTGGCCATCCACTGGTATGACCTAAAGCGGGACTTAAAAATTCAGAGCGTATATGTTTTCCCGCATTTTGTACATGACAGCTTGCACAGGAAAAATTTAATTGTCCTCGGCGTTGATAATAATAGTCTTTACCTTGTTGATAAGCGGCTAATGCTTTTGGCTTATCTTTAGGGATTTTTATATTAATCAACTGACCTCGTGAAGTATAAGCCATATACGCTAATATTTGCGCGATTTCACCTTTTTTATAAGCTAGTGAGGATTGCTGATGTTTGATTCTACAATCATTAATTGCTTTCGCTAAAGTCAGCACTTCGTTTTTATTGTCATCCCATAAGGGATAGTTTTGAGCAATGCCTATGCCGCCATTTTCAAAACAATCCGCATAAGATTTTTCATTTTCAAAAACTGTTTCAAAAAGCAGTTTACCTTTATCTATAGCAGGTTCATAAGGCGGAAATTCTTCGATGGCTAACCATGATTCACGCGAGATAGGGTCAATGGCATAAATGCCCTCGGCATAATCTTTGAGACTTAATTGAGGGAATAGTTTTTGATAATGCGTTCTGAATGCTTGTTGATCTTTTAAGGGGTCTGCTTTTAGTGGTAATGCGGGGACTAAAAATAATAGTAACAGCAATCGTGCGCGACTGAAGTCGCGTCTCCGTTGTATGTTTCGTTGGAAACGCGACTTCAGTCGCGCACGAATACCAATCATCAAAAATATATTAAAAAAACTGACAAGAACTGTCCCTCAAATTCATTTGAATATTAAGGAGTCCAAAACATGTTTTGGATTCCAATTTACAGTGTTGTTACCCTCAGAGATTAAGAAGATGCAATTAGAGTGAGATTAAAACCATCACCATCTTGTAATGGAATAACGTGTTTCCCACGTAATTTATAAACGATTTTCTTAGGATTATAAATACATACCGCCGCATAATGAGAGTCAGTGACTTGCAACAACCAATATTGCCAGTCTTTAGCTTCATCCTGCAAACGCTCATCAAAGCTAAGGCTTAATGATTTATTTGATTCATTAATGCTAAAGGCAAACTGTTCTAAAGGTAAATATAAACCCATGCCTTTAGCTTTTATATAAGCTTCTTTTAATGTCCAATATTGAAAAAAACGCTGCCGCTGTTTAGCTTTTGGAACACTGAGTAATTCTTCAACTTCCTGTTTAGCAAAAAATCGCTGTGCAATTTCAACTGTACTACTTTTATGCTGCATGGATTCAACATCAACGCCCATATCTTGCTGTTTACTGACTGCACAAACAATTAGAGTTTCCGTATTAGATAAATTAAAACATAATTCTGATGAGGGGTTTTTAATCGCTGGTTTGCCGTATTTATTTTTTGAAAACTGCCATTCTTTGGGGTTTACATCTGCATAACGCGATAAGGTCGTGCGGACTAAAGCTCTAGTGATTAAATATTGATGTTGATGTTTTTCAAAATGAAACCGTTGCCAGCGTTCGCGTTCTTCATCGGCTAGAAATTGTTGATAGTTTAATAGTAAATTTTTATCGGTGATTTTATTGGGGAAAGTAAACCAAAGGTGAATTTCATCAGGTGGAAGGGTTAGCATGAGTTATTGAATACAAAGATTTATTTTAAAGTTCGCATTCCAGCTTGTCACACAGTTCATTGAGTTCGTGTGCCAATTGTTTACTTCTACAGTGATTACATTCTGCTGCCAAAAAACCGACTAAATCTTTAAGTTCTTCGTAATCAATATTAATTGTTTTTCTTCTTTTATTAACTAACTGACTTTTAATCTCTTTTGATGCAACATACCAATATTCGTTAATCAGCTCTTTTTCTCTATTATCTAAATATAATCTCATCATCTTTACCCGTAAGTATTTTTAATACATTAGTGTTTATTTATATATTTCAATAAAGCATCACTGTGTTTGTGATTTTTAATCCATTCGATAATTCGATTAATTTCCTGATAATCGTCTGCAAATAAAGCTTTCCATTTTTCTTCGGTTCGTTGGTGATTCTGAGTTTCTCTAATTTTATTTTGCCAGCTATCATTAAAAAAATGATTGAGTTTATCGGTTAAATTCAGAGCTTGAATAAGATTCCATTCGCCGTGATTCAGCCATGTTTCATTGCAACGAATACAAAGATCGAGTCTATTTTCGGCTTCGGTACTGATGCGATATTTACTCATGACTCCTGAACATTTAGAACAAAAAAGCAGGTTTTTAACATCAACGGTTTCAATTTCTGCATGAGGTTCAGTTTCAAATTGTTTAACTATTACTTCTGGGTTGCGAGTCAACCATTCTCGATATACCCATAAGGAAACAGAAGCTCCATGACATTGAGGACAACCTTCGGCAGGTAGTCCGCCTTCAAGTTTTATGGGTTTTAATTCGATGTTTTTACAAGTAGGACAGTGCATAAGATTTTCTTAAAAGTAATGTTTAAGGAATGAGGTATTTATGGGGTTTTATTGAGAGCGGCTTTAATCATTGCTGAATATTTTGCTTGCGGCAGTGCCATTTCATAAATCAAGGTTAAAGATTCTTCTGCAAGTTCTTGCCAATCTTTATCCCCGATTTTCTTTTTAGCGATCCCAATTATATTCAACTGTTTATTAAATTCATTTAATACTTTTTTTCGCTCTTTTTCTAAATCATGCCGCTTTAAATTTAAGACTTCAATGGTTGTTTTTCCATAAATATTATCATCAATGGCATAAGGTACATCTTTAGAAAAGCTAATATAATTTTCGGGGTTTTGCAATGCTGGGTTAATCAATAATGGAGTTTCTTCGGTGATTTTATCTTTATGATTTTTTGCTCTTTTTTCAGGATATTGCAAAGGAAATAAGTTTCCCTTATAACTACTATTACACGGTTCACAACTTAAAAGCAGGTTATTCCACTCATACGCTAACCAGTAATACCCTAAATTATATAAGTTATCTTGTTTGTCTTGCTTATAACCACCTTTCGGTCGAAAATGCTCAACATCTCCAGAGCCTCGATGAGCTGTACTTTTGGTTTTAGTTTCACAAAAACAGCATTTATTATGCTGCATTTTTAACAATGCTTGTTTAACTGTAGTATGAGCATAAATAGCTCGCTTGAATGTAAAGCTACGCTTAC
>WTBX01000116.1 GCA_013138855.1 Methylococcaceae bacterium | reverse complement strand
AAGAACGTTTTGAACCAAGCTTTAAGCCCATCGAAAAAGCGCAATGTGGCGTGTGTCATGCGGACAATGGCATAGCGTCTGAAACCTGCTTAACTTGTCATAATTATCATGTTGGCGAGATTAAGCTTAAATTAAAACAAACTAAACTTTCTGTCTTTGAAAAAAATAAATAATGGGATGATATTACCTAATTGATGTTACGCAAAGGAGTGAAAAAAACAGGTTTTTTCACGTTTGCAAAAATTTTAATGTTTAGAATATTAAAGATGGAGTCCAAAACATATTTTGGACTCCAGTTTATAAAGCAATATTTTTTGTGTTGAATGTTAGTGAAAAAACTTGCTTTTTCACTCCGAACAGAAAAATGTTCATTGCTTATTATTCGGATATTTATTTTTTGCGTAACATCAGTAATTAATAAAAAACTGTCCTAAATGTTAGATTAATACGCGCTTGTTTCAAGCGTTTAGTTTTTGGTAGAGAATGTTGCCAATGATGTTGTAATGTCCCCGCCATAATCAATAAATCACCATGCTCTAAAGGCACATCTAAAACCGTTTTATGCTGCTGATGTTTAAGTTTCAAGTTTCGACTTTCTCCCAAGCTTAATGAGGCGATGACAGGATTTTGTCCTAACTCTGGCTCATCATCAGCATGACTGCCCATAGAATCGTTGCCATCACGATAAAGATTGCCTAAAACACTGTTAAAACGATAAGCAGAAAACGGCTGAATATCTTCTTGAATATTTTGTAAATCATCTGTCCACGGCAAAGGTTGATGAACCACATGAGAATATTCATAACTCGCGTGTTCATCGCCATACCAACACATTAACCGTGGCACTTTTACCCAGCGTCCATAAATACAAATTTCCTCTTCCTGCCATGCTAAATCATTAATCAAACAGTTAAATAATTTATCCGCGTGTGGTGGTGAGTAAAACTTGTCAATTAAGTATAATTCACCCTCAACAGGGGCTAAATTTGTTAATGATGTCTGTAAATGATTTGTATTCATATCTAGGTTACCAACTTAAGCTAAAACAAAAGGACTGGCAGTCCTCTCTTGATTTCCATACTCTACGGAAGGACTGCCTGTCCTTACATCTACACTTTCACTGGAAATACAGAAGACCCTATAAAATACTTAAAATTATTTTTAAAGTGGCATTTTTATTTCAGCCTTTATGACATAAGGATTTCAGGGTGTACTCTAGCTTTTATAAAAAACATTTGTTTTCAATTAAAATAACCATCCATAATATAATGTTTTAATAAATGTTCTTAAAATTTATTAAATATTACTAGCTTGTCGCTAAAAAACACAAAGTTTACTTTAGGGGGGCGGAATATCAGTTAAATGCTTTATAGCAGTTGTTTTGGGTTTTCGGTATTATGCTGAGTTACAAACGTTATAACAACGCTACTTTTTTGAAAAACCATTCAACTTACGTGAAAACCTAATGTTTAGACGACTTCTTAAACGCTCTTCTCAACTTAAAATTTTAAGCATTAGCATTTTTGCGGTCATTATTGTGGCGGTTATTAGTTATGCGGGCATAAAGATTAATCATGAATTACAAGTTTTAAAAAGAACATGGTTTGATTATAACCGCATTGCTGCTGCTAGTGAGCAACACCTTAATCATATCGAACGCCAATTAGGTTTCGGTGGTTTAATCCATAATTTCAAAAATTTTGTTCTTAGAAAAGATGTCTCGCTGATTCCTAAAATCTATCAAAATTTAACGGCCTTTGAAGAAGAAATGACGAGTTATCGGCGTTTAAATCTTTCAAAAAAAGAACATGAGGCCTTAGAACAGATTAATACGACGGTGCATACTTATCGTGGAAAATTTGAGTTAGCACAACATTTATTAAATCAATCCGTTAATTTAGCCGAAGAGTTAGATAAATCCGTAAAAGTTGATGATAAGCCTGCCGTTATCGCTTTAGAAGCCTTACTTAAGGCGAATATGCAGCGGCGTAAAAAAATGGAGCAGAAGACTGAGGTTGACCTTAAAACAACTGAAATGTGGTTATTGCGTAGTGTTGTTTCTATTCCTTTAATTATTATTTTTACGGTTATTTTAATTATCAATGTGCGTAGGTTATCAAAAGCAAATATTGAAATTTCTCAGGCACAAAAATACTTAAATGAACAACTAGAAGCCGCGCCCGATGCGATGTTAAGTATTGATAGTGCTGGCATTATTGTTAAAGTAAATCAACAAACATTAATATTATTTGGTTATCAGGAAGAGGAGCTAATTGGACAAAATCTGGAAATATTAATACCTCAGCGTTTTTCTTCTCAGCATCATATGTTTCGTATTGCGTATTTTAAAAACCCTGAATTACGAGTAATGGAAGAAGGTCGAGAGTTAGCGGCGGTGTGTAAGGATGGACGCGAATTTGCCGTGGAAATCAAATTAGGCTATTTAAAGCAAGAAAACAAACAGTTTGCCATTGCGACCATTCGTAATATTGAGGCGCGTAAACAGGCCGTGCAAGCACTGAAAAAAAGTGAAATTAATTTAAGAAATACTATTGATGCATTGCCGATTGCTATTGCAATTACCGATAAAATGCATAAAGAATTTTTATATTTTAATCATATGTTTACCGAGGAGTTTGGTTATACCTTAGAAGACTTACCTTTAATTGATGATTGGTGGGAAGCGGTCTCTTTTGATGAAGAGGCACGTAAGAAGCAACGTAAAAGCTGGATTTTAGGTTTGCAAGCTCAAACCCTACCTAATTTAATAGATGAGACCGAACAAACGTGGGATCTTTATACCAAAAAGGGTAAAAAAACCATTAACTTCAAGTTAGTACCGTTAGAAGATCAGAATTTAATTGCGATGATTGATTTGACTGAGCAATTAAAAAATCAAAAATCTATTTTGCTTGCTAAGCAAGAAGCGGAAGCGGCAAATAAGGCTAAAAGCGAATTTTTAGCCAATATGAGCCATGAAATCCGTACGCCAATGAATGCAATTACAGGTATGTGTTATTTGGTATTAAATACAGAATTAACCCCTGAACAACAAGACTTTGTTAAAAAAATTCAAGGCTCTTCTCAATCATTATTAACCATTATTAATGATATTTTAGATTTTTCTAAAATTGAAGCAGGGCAATTAGAGTTAGAAACCATTCCTTTTAATTTAACGGATATTTTAGACAATCTTGCCAATATTTCTGCAATCAATGTTGAGCATAAAGACGTTGAAGTTTTATATGATATTCCACCGAATTTACCGCATAATTTAATTGGCGACCCATTACGTTTAGGGCAGATTTTAATTAATCTGACTAATAATGCGATTAAGTTTACCGCTAAAGGGGAAGTCATTATTCGTATTTACATAAAGGAACGTCTGGAGGGTAAAAAGTTATTATTTGCGTTTGAGGTAGAGGATACAGGGATTGGTATGAATGACGATCAAGTGCAAAAATTATTTCTCTCCTTTCAACAGGCGGACTCTTCAACAACACGTCAATACGGTGGCACAGGTTTAGGGTTGGCGATTAGTAAGCAATTAGTTGAATTAATGAAGGGGAAAATTAGTGTTGAAAGCACCCCTAAAATAGGGAGTAAATTTTATTTTACCGCCGAATTTGAAATGCAAAATGAGGAAGAATCGCAAATTGAATTCGATAATCTGGCGCATTTAAATTGTCTGGTGGTTGATGATAATAAAATGGCGCAAACTGTCTTTAAAAAAATGCTGAGTAGTTTTCAGTTCTCGGTGGCATCTGTTTCTTCGGCATCGGAAGCTTTAGTTGAATTGCATCGCGTACAACAGCAGCAAGAAAAACTTTATGATGTGGTATTAATGGATTATAGAATGCCTAAGGAGAATGGTTTAGAGGCCGCAGAAAAAATTAAAACCGATAAAACTTTGCACGTTGTTCCTACCGTCATTATGGTAACCGCACATGATCGAAGTTATGTTAAAAGCAAACTTAAAAATAGTGTGTTAGATGGTTTATTGGTAAAACCTATCTCAGCGTCCACGATGTTAAACTCCATTTTATTAGCCTGCGGACAGAATATTGCAGTCACAGCGAATAATTATGCTGTAGAAGTGTTAAGAGACCCGCATCATTATGCAGGGATTAATATTTTATTAGTGGAAGACAACCCGACCAATCAACAAGTGGCGCAAGGTATCTTAGAAGGGGTTGGAGCAACGATTGATATTGCCAATAATGGGGTAGAAGCCATTCAAAAAGTAGGGGCTGAAAAAAAATATAACGTTATTTTAATGGATTTACAAATGCCTGAAATGGATGGCTTTAAAGCCACTGAATTTATTCGGGCAAATTATTTTTCTTATTATGATATTCCTATTATCGCGATGACCGCTAATGCGATGAAGGGTGATAAAGAAAAGTGTTTAAACAGTGGCATGGATGACCATATTGCTAAACCGATTGATGTTAAGTTTTTATTTCAAACCTTAGATAAATGGCTAAATCTGGAAACGAATCCTAGCGAAATAGAAAATATTGGACAGTTGATAACTTTTCCACAACAATTAGCTGGCATTGATGTAAAAAGTGGTTTATTCCGCTTGGTAGGTAATCAAGCATTATTTAAACGCGTTATTTGCGGTTTTTATGATGAACATCTCGCGATTATTGATGGCTTAAAAATTGCGATTTCTGAACAAAACTGGCAAAGTGCCATAGAATATACGCATCAGTTAAAAGGCGCGGCTGGGAATATTTCTGCCAATACACTCTCAGAAAGAGCTAAATCATTAGAGCAACAGCTTAAACAAGCAGAATATACCCTTGTTCCTTTGCAATTAGCGCAACTTATAGATGCTTTTAACGAAATCGGCAAAGCGGTAGAAGTGTTACAGGCGTGGAATGAAACCGCTAATGATGCGAGCGTAGACGCTACGGTTGAGCTAAAAATTGAAGCATTAGAGCAGCAAGTTTTATTATTACAAGAACAGCTTAAGCAACAAAACTTACAGGCAGAAATAATCTTTGTAGAACAAAAACCACAATTGCAACAAATTCTAAGTAGCAATGATTTACATACCTTGGAAACAGCAATTAATACGCTTAATTATGAGCAAGCCTTAGCCTGTATTGAAGATTTTATTTTCCCCGCACTCGCTAGCCTTAAAAATTAAAATAATTATGACCAGCACAGCAGAAAAGCAACTTATCCTTATTGTTGATGATGTCAAAGACAATATTCTTGTTTTAGGACAAATTCTACAACAGGAGTATAAATTGATTTTTGCAACGAATGGTCAATCGGCTCTGACCATTGCAGAACAGCAACAACCACAAATTATTTTACTTGATGTAGTGATGCCTGATATGGATGGCTACGAGGTTTGTGCGCGATTAAAAGCCAGTGAACTGACAGAAAAAATACCTGTTATTTTTGTCACGGCTAAAGACGAAGAAGATGATGAATTACGAGGCTTAGAGTTTGGGGCAGTTGATTACATTACCAAGCCATTGAGACCTAAAATTGTTAAATTAAGGGTTAGTGCGCATTTAAATAGTTATCAATGTAAACAAAAAGAAAAAGAGCTGGTTAAAGCTAAAATGCAAGCGGAAGCTTTTAGTAAAGCCAAAAGTGAATTTTTATCGCGCATGAGCCATGAGCTAAGAACCCCGATGAATGCAGTTTTAGGGTTTGCACAATTATTGGAAATGGATGATTTAACTGAAGACCAAAAGGATAGTGTGAGTGAAATTCTTAACGCGGGTGAGCATTTATTAGAGTTGATTAATGATGTTTTAGAACTCTCTAAAATAGAATCGGGAAAATTAGAATTAACGCCCATTGCGCTGGATTTAAACGAGGTGATTGAAAACTGTATTAGTTTAACTAAGCACGCGGCAGCCAAATACAACATCACCATTAATAATCAAATGGATTGTGATGCGTACAAATTATTTGCAGACTCATTAAGGTTGAAGCAAGTGATACTGAACTTACTCTCTAATGCGGTGAAATATAATCGAAACGGCGGTAGCGTTATTTTAAGCTGTGAGCCATTAGCGGATGACTATATTAGAGTTAATATAACCGATACAGGCTATGGTTTAACTGTGGAACAAGTAAAACGATTATTTAATTCCTTTGAACGCTTAGGTATTAAAGGCAATGAAATTGAAGGCGCAGGTATTGGTTTATGTATTACCAAGCAATTAGTTGAAACTATGGGCGGCAGGCTAGAAGTGAGTAGCCAAGTTGATGAAGGGAGTTGTTTTTCTTTTATATTACCTTGCTTCGCACCTGAGTTAGTTGTAGAAGTATAATTTTAGATATTCAGTAGCTTCGGTTGTTCGGAGTGAAAAAACAAGTTTTTTCACTGACATTCAACACAAAAAATATTGCGAGCTGTACGATTAGATTTTTAAATTAAGACGGAGCCGCGACTTTAGTCGCGGAAAGCGTTAAAAACGCTGTTGAAGTTAATTTAAAACGTAGTGTTATTGCAGCGTTTACGCGACTAAAGTCGCGGTTCCAATAGTCAATGACTGCTTTAAAAACGGGAGTCCAAAACATGTTTTGGACTCCATCGTTCTAAACATTAAAGTATTTGAAAGCCTACGTAACATCACTGCTTAAGCCATCGCCCCATTAATTCCTATAATCTGCCCTGAAATATAGGCGGCCTCTTCCGAACATAAAAACGCAACCAGTGAAGCAACTTCCTCTGGTTTTCCTGCACGTTTCATCGGCACCAGATTTTTAACCATCTGTTTATCAAAATGATTTGCTGTCATTGATGATTCGATAATACCAGCGGCAATCGCATTAACGGTAATATGACGTGAGGCTAATTCTTGTGCCAGTGATTTGGTTGCCCCATTTAATCCCGCTTTAGCAGCGGAATAATTGGTTTGTCCACGATTCCCCATCACCCCCGCAACCGAAGACATGTTAATAATACGTCCCCAACGAGTGCCTATCATCGGCATTAATAAAGGCTGGGTGACGTTGTAAAAACCATTTAAAGAAACATCAATCACCGATGACCACTTTTCACGGTTCATACCTGCAAGTGGGGCATCTTGGTGAATCCCTGCATTATTAATGATAATTTGAATCACCGACTCAGCACTCAATTCATTAATGGCGGCTAGTGTTGCATCCGCATCGGTAACATCAAAAGCAACGGCTTGCGCCGAGCCACCTTGTTGTTTGATCGTTTCAGCAATAGTTTCGGCTTTCTCTAATTGACTATTGCTATGAACAATAACGTGTAATCCTTGTTCGCCAAGTTTGTAACAAATAGCCGCGCCTATATCGCCGCTACCGCCTGTAATTAATGCTGTTTTCATAAATGAACCACCGTTGTGCGAGCTTCGATTAATAAATTGTTATCATTATCACTCACGCTAAATTGATATACTGCACCCTTCGACATTTGTAATTCAGCCGTTGCATTAATGATTAATTCACTCTCAACATCATCTAATACATCAATATAAAAATGTGCCGCTCTCACAGCGGCTAAAAAACCCGCTCGTGCGTTGCCTGTTAATAAACCGCAATGAATCGCCATAGTTTGTGCGCCGTATTCTATTAAATGTAGTGACGAGAGTTTTCCGTTTAAACGTAACGGGTTATCAGGGTTTTGATGTGAATGACTACGGGTGATAATGTTGTTTTCCGTCCAGCTTTGTACTTCGTCAATTAATAACATCATCCCTGCATGAGGCACTAAGTTTTTAAACTCAGATTGCAGTAAACGTTGATTATTGCTCATCTTGCCAATAATCATAAAAATTAAACCAGTTATAAGGTGCGCTGAGGATATGTTTTTCTAATATATCAGCATATTGCTGGGCATAGCGTTGCATATCTTGTTGACGGGTTTTACGGTTTAAAACCACTTCTTCGCCCAGCATATCAAAATGAATTTGATAGCGATTGCCGCCATGATAAATCCCGAAAAAAGCAATCAACGGTACTTTAAGAGCAGCGGCAATTAAAATAGGGGCGGCTGGCAGTTCTATCTCTGAACCTAAGAGCTGACAACGCACCGTTTTCTCCACGCCTTCCCGCATAACTCTATCGCCTAATAAACCTACCGCATGACCGCTATCAATTGCCTCTTTCACTTGTAATAAACTTGCAGGACTGTCATCTAAGGTCAGCATCGTTTCCGCAACTTTGGGATTAAGTGCATTAAACATCTTAATTATCATCGGGGTTTGCCCTTCGTACATTAAAATTTTAATCGGTAAAGGACATTTTTTAACCGCATAACTGCGCAATACTTCAAAGCTACCCACATGACTGCCGAGCAATAGACAGCCTTTGCCATTTTGCGAATATTTCAGCGGCATATTTTCCGATGGAAATTGAATGGCTAGTTTTTCAAATTGCGCGGTGATTAAATAAATTCTATCTAAAATAGTCGCGGCAAAACAATGGATATGTTTGGCGACATCCAAGTAAGTGGCTTTTCTACCTAAAACACGGTTTAGATAATTTAATGACGCTTGGCGTTGCCTAGGGGCGAATAATAAAAAATAAGCACTAATGGGATAAAGTAAGACACGAGCGACAGGACGACCTAAGTTTAAGGCTATCCAGCGGATGGTTTGTAAGGTCAGCGGGGTGCTGCGTTCTTTTTCTGCCTGCCAACTACTACTCATAATCGTTCTTCAGTAATAAACGTGCCATAAATAATTTTTTCTCCATTGCTGATGCACTCAAATTTAATTTTATGTGCTGCTATTGTGTTCAAATTGATAGTGAATTCTTGCTGAGGAAATAAAGGCCGAATAAATTTACTATTCGCCAGTGTTTTGATGCGTTGATCTGTTAATGAGCTTTCTAATAAATTTCTGACATAATCTAATATTACGACTGCTGGAACAATGGGATTATTGGGGAAATGTCCTTTTAGGCTCGGATGATTTTCAGAAATAATGTAACTTTCACAAATATCAGCCACGTTTTAAACCTTCGATAAGCTTATCTAACTCAGTTTTAATAATTTTACCCATTTCATTGCGCGGTAATTTTTCGACTTGATAAAGCGTTCGAGGTAAAAATACCACATCAATTGAATGTTTTAATTCCTCTAGGATTTCTTTTTTTGAGGCATCAGAGACCACGAGGGCAGATAAACGCCCCTTTTCTGTTTTAAAAAAAATGCCATCTTTCACCCTAGGTAATTGCAGTAAAATTCGATTAAGTTCAATTAATGAGGCTCTTTTACCGCCAATTTTGATTAAATCGCCAGCACGTCCCAAGTTAATAAAACGCCCCTCCGCTTCAATATCAAAATTATCATCCAATTCTACCGCCTCTAATAAATGACCGCCTTTTACAAAAAAATGTGCAGCTTGTTGATAAAGCTTAATGCCTTGGTAGGGTTGCCAATGCTTAGAGTGCGTGCTGCGTCTTGAGGCAAATGACAAGGTTTCTGTACTGCCATAAACTTCGTATAAAGGTGCGTTAAAACGCTGTTCTATCTCAGTTGCCAATTCAATAGACATAGACGCGGTAGAAGATAACAAACACTGAGTATGAGGCCATGTACTTTGTGAATTGACACAACTTTTTAAATGCGTAGGGGTAGAAATAAGCATCGCATTTTCAACGGAGATTAAGGTAGCGCGTATATCTTGCGGATAAAAGGGGCGGCTATTATGAATACAAAGATTTGAAAACAGTGTCCAAAATAAAGAAGTTTCCAGTCCGTACATATGTTGCATCGGCACCGTTGAAACCAATGTTAAGGCTTGCTGTTGCAAATCTAGTTGCTGTAAGGCTAATTCCGCTGATTTTTGAAATTCACGCCAGTTTTTAACAATGGCTTTAGGCTCACCCGTGCTGCCAGAAGTGAAGGAAATAGACACGGTTTTTTCAATATCAATTAATGGAAAATCATCCTCTTCACCCTTTAATAAATCCCAATTTACGATAAAGCTCTCTTTAGAATAATTATTTTCTACATCACTAATACAATAGCTTTGCTTATAATCTTTCAATAGACTATTTATAGTTCCCGTGGCTTGATTAGGCGGTAACAGTGTTGTTTGTCCTTTTAAAATGACGGCAAGATAGGCCACCATAAAAAAATATCGCTGCTGACATAAATTCAAAGCATAGCTATTATCGGGTAACTGTTTGCTAAGTTGCAAAGCATCATGCAGTAAATCAGCACGACTAAAAACGCTGCCATTTTGAGTTAAACAAAAAGGACGCTTTAGCTGCTTTTCAATGAGCTGAGGGAGAGAGATGAGATGAGAATTGTGAGTAGTCAAGGTTTTAACGTGGCTAAAATAAAAAAACGATCAGCATTTGTGACCGTAAAGGTTTAAAATTGTAGTCGTTAGAGTGATAAAAATTCAAGTATCATTTAATGAATTTCAGCGTTATAGCACAGTTTGTCACATTTACCTTCTGACAAAGGCAGTTAATTTTAATAAAAAACACATAAAAATTAAAACATCAGCTTGAATTTAGATAAAATACACGGTTAAACCGCCGCTCACATTGATAACTGATTTTTCAATGTTTTAAGATTTCTTACACTAGACACAGACTATGGATTTAAAATTTCTCGATTTTGAACAACCTATTGCCGAACTGGAAGCAAAGATAGAAGAATTGCGCCGCGTAGAGTTTGACAACGATATTAATATTTCTGATGCTTTAACGCAGTTAGAAGAAAAGAGTTTAGCTCTAACCAAATCTATTTTTTCTGACTTATCAGATTGGCAGATTTCGCAACTATCAAGACACCCTGGCCGCCCTTATACGCTGGATTATATTGAACATATGTTCACTGATTTTTGTGAGTTACATGGTGATAGGGCTTACGCGGATGATCCTGCCATTGTTTGTGGCTTGGCGCGTTTAGAAGGTCAGCCAGTCATGGTTATTGGTCATCAAAAAGGCCGTGATACCAAAGAAAAAATTTATCGAAACTTTGGAATGCCGCGCCCAGAAGGTTATCGTAAAGCCTTACGCGTGATGAAAATGGCTGAGCGTTTTAATTTGCCAATTATTTGTTTAATCGACACCCCAGGAGCTTATCCTGGTATTGGCGCGGAAGAGCGCGGTCAAAGTGAAGCCATTGCCAGAAACTTGTTTGAAATGGCAAAGCTTAAAACACCTGTGATTTGTACGGTAATTGGTGAAGGTGGTTCTGGCGGCGCGTTGGCAATTGGTGTCGGTGATCGTCTAATTATGCTGGAATATAGTACTTATTCGGTAATCTCACCAGAAGGCTGTGCTTCTATTTTGTGGAAAAGTGCTGATAAAGCACAATTAGCGGCTGATGCAATGGGGATTACTTCGGATAGAGTCAGAGAACAAGGCTTTTTAGATGAAGTGGTACGCGAGCCTTTAGGTAGTGCGCATAGAAACTTTCAAAAAACTGCGCTTAATCTTCGTGAAGCTTTAATTCATCATTTAGATGAGCTTAAAGAAGAAGATATGGCAACAACGCTTGAAAAACGCTATCAACGGATGATGGGATTTGGTACGTTTATTGAAGAAGCAGTTAAATAATTAATGTCTTGTAAAAATACGAAAACTCATTAGAATTAAGTACTTGAGCATAAATTTTCGTATATTTAAAAAATCTAAAATCTGCTATGAAAGCTGGAGTCCAAAACATGTTTTGGACTCCAGAAATATCCGAAAACTTTTGCTTTGGACTTATTGACAATGAAGCGCATGAAATTTAAAATATAAAGTCTTCATGCGTTTCATGTTTTTGTTAAATTCAATCTATAAATTAGAAGCTTAGAATCCCATAAAACTTATCTTGGTTGGTAGATTATTTTCTAAAATAATTACCATTAATATTGCAAAATTAAAAAGAGAATGTTTTAGTATTAAGTTGTTCTATTATT
>WTBX01000346.1 GCA_013138855.1 Methylococcaceae bacterium | reverse complement strand
AGAAAAATGAAGCTTGATGATAAAAAAGTTTACCCTGCTGGTGATAATAAATGGTGGCAAAATATTTGGAAATAGCTGGTATGGTTTATGTTGCGATAAGGAGTCACTGAAATGTTAAAGTTTTTTAGTCATTTGTTCCTGCTTTTTTGTAGTGTTGCTTATGCTGATAATACTTCACAAAAGCCTTACGACTGGCAAAAATATTTACCGAAAAAACAGTCAAATACGCAATATGGGCTGGTAAATTATGACCAACAAAGGCATGAATCATTAACTATTCATTGTTCAGCAATACTTAATGGCACTACGGTAACTAAACAGTTAACCGTAAATGGTTCTTTAGATGCAAATGCTGTAAATTTAAATGAGCTTTATGTTAATGGAGATGTTAAGGCTGTCAATTCGATATTGAATAGTGCAGAAATTAATGGCAAAACTCATTTTATAAATAGTCAGATTGCAAAAAAATTAACGGTGAATGGCTTGTTGATTGCCGAAGGTTCACATTTTGCATCAGATATTATCGTTTCTAGCTCAAAAATTGTGCTGTCTTCAAGTCATATCCAAAATATTATTGTTAATGCGATAAATAACTGTGATAACGATAGCGAGGAACAGGTCATTCATTTAAAAAATAATACGCATTTGTACGGCAAGATTGTTTTTAATTGCGCGAAAGGTAAAGTGCTAATTGATGCGAGTTCTATTGTTGATGATAAACAAATAAAGGGTGCTGTTATTATTCGCAATTAGACATAGCTTGAACAAGAATATCCACATTTAGGGGAATAATTATGTATGTAAAATTACTTTTTTTGATTTTCGCTTTATTTACCACGCAACTCAGCCATGCTTTTTGTGGTTTTTATGTTGCTAAAGCGGATGCGTCGCTTTATAACCAAGCTTCGCAAGTAGTGATGACGCGACGTGGTGATAAAACTATTTTGAGTTTAATGAATGATTATCAAGGCGAATTAAAAGATTTTGCTTTGGTTGTTCCTGTTCCGCAAATATTAAAAGAAGGACAAATTAATATTGGTGATGAAAAGCTTTTCAAACGTATTGATAATTTCACTGCACCGCGCTTGGTTGAATATCATGATGCTGATCCTTGCCAGCGTTATGACATTATGGAAGATGCGGTCGGTAGTTTACGAATGAAAAAAAATGGTTCTAAAACAGCTAAAAACAAAGGAAAACTGTTAGGTGTTACCGTAGAGGCTGAATACACTATTGGTGAATATGATATTGTCATCCTCTCGGCAAAAGAATCAGATGGTTTGGAAACTTGGTTACAACAAAATGGCTATAAAATTCCTCAAGGTGCAAATAAAGCCTTAGAACCTTATATTAAACAAGATATGAAGTTTTTTGTCGCTAAAGTTAATTTACAAGAACAAAGTAAAACAGGTTTAAAATTTTTACGTCCGATTCAATTTGCATTTCAATCAGAAAAATTCATGTTGCCGATTCGCTTAGGGATGATTAACGCGAAGGGTGCGCAAGATTTATTAATTTATGTGTTGAGTGAAAAGGGCAGGGTAGAAGTCACTAATTATCAAACTTTGAAATTGCCAAGTAATATGGATATTCCTGTTTATATCAAACAGGAATTTGGCGCGTTTTATAAGTCGATGTTTGATACCCAAGTCAAAAAAAATAATATGCGGGCAGTATTTACCGAATATTTTTGGAATATGGGCTGGTGTGATCCTTGTGCGGCTAACCCTTTGAGTCCTACTGAATTGAAAAAACTGGGCGTATTCTGGTTAGGTGACGGTTTTTCTAAAGGAGGCGGTGTTCCTGTACAAGTGACGCGCTTACATGTTCGTTATACGCCCGATACTTTCCCCGAAGATTTAATGTTTCAAGAAACAGGCGATACGCAAAATTTTCAAGGGCGTTATGTATTACGCCATGCGTGGAAAGGTAGCCCGCAGCAATGTGATGCCGCGAAACAGTATTTTAAGCAATTAGCTAAACGTCACGAAAATGAAGCACGGGCTTTATCAAAACTGACGGGTTGGAATTTGGGAGATATTCGTCAAAAAATGAATTTGGGGGATAATTCTCAGCCAGTTAAAAAGGATGCTTGGTGGAAAAATGTATGGGAATAATTAAATCTCAATAGGGATAAATTTTATCTTTTAAATTTCAGAAGTGATTAAAAATCATTACTAATCAATCCTTTAACAAAAAAGGAGAGCGTCATTGCAACTCAAAAACAACGTCAATTAATTCCGATAAAAGAAGCGTTTTTTAATGATGGTCATTGGTATGTTTTAAGCTCCAGCAGTTTAGGAGGGAGCGGTTTAACGGCGGCTGAAATCGCGGATAAATTACAAAGCGAAGATAAAACAGTGATGCAGCAATTATTAAAAGAGGGTGTATGTTTTCCGCTTTTTTTTGATGGTGATTGTGCCTTGGATGATGTCGCCATTGTTATTGGTGATTTATCTGAAAAAGAAGAAGATGAATGGATAGGACGCATACAATCAAAACTTGAGATTCCTTGCGGGGAATTTATGGTGATGGGTGGAGGCATGGAAGAAGGTTTTGAAGACGCGCTGCCAAATGATGAGGCACCAGATCCACACTTTACTTTTTTTCAGAAATTTAAAGTTGAAGCGGGAACTTATCTAGTTGAAGTGTATGCATTTTTATCCAGCATGACAGTGAATTTCCACTGGGATGAGTTGCAAGAACGTGGAGAATCAATTGAAGAATGGTGTCAATTACATCACGTTGCTAAAAAAGATTATCCAGAATGGATGAGTTTTTTTAGTGAAGAGGATTATGTTGATAGTGAAGATTTTGATTTGCAGGAATATATTATTCGTTTAACGCCATTAACTCAGGAAGTGCCATTACCAGAACTTGATGAGGAATATAATTGGTGCGGTGAGTTTAAAATTCGTCGTCCTGAAAAATGTCCACAAGGATTGCCGAATAAAGATTACCGAACTACTCGTGTTGATTAAAAGCTCACGTAAAAGACTGGCGGAAAACTGAAGGGCAAAGCCCTTTGGTTTGCTGCCAGCCCCCACATTTAAATTAATATATTTAGTGGGGACTGGCAGCTACCCAAAAGACTACGTCTTTCGGATAGCCGCCAGTCTTTGGGTTTCTTCTTAATTTTCATGCCTAACGGGTTCTATTCTTTCTATTTCCTGTAGCCATGTATTTACCGCCTGTCGTAAATATTCTCTTTTGGCTTTGGAAATACCCGCAGGATCAAATCGCAATTGATAATGTAGTTGATAAAGCTCTTGTAACTCAGCCAAGTTTATACGCTTAATCCATTGTTGTATGCTTTCATTCTCATTACGAGCTTTAGGACTGTCACTAAAATATTGCTCAATTAAATAAAACTCTGAATCTAAACCTTTATAATTTCTTTGGTAACAGTTTTCCTCGGCGGTCAAATTTTTATGACTTAACTGCCGCCTCGCGCTATAAATGCGTATGGCTAAATAAAGTAATAACAATACAACCGCGACTAACCAATATACAGATTTATCTTTATCTACTTGTTGAATTTGCCATTGCTTAAAACTTAATAACCGCTCAGAAAACCAGTCATTTAAGGGTTGTAACCAACTCGCATTTTCGGCTTCCATGTCTAGCCATTGCGAAGGCGTTGAGTCCACAGCTTGCCAGACACCATTTATATAAGCAATTGCCCACGCATGAGCATGACGGCGACGCACAATATATAAATCCTGTTCCTTATCATATTCATCAACAGCATAGCCATTAGCTAATCGCGCTGGAATTCCTGCCTGCCTTAATAATAAAACCGTTGCCACCGCAAAATATTCACAATGCCCTGCTTTACGATTCAAAATAAAATCTTTTAAAGCAAGGTCTGCATCGGTTTCATCGCCTAAATACAGACTGTAATAAAAATTTTTACGAAAATGATGGACTATTTTATTGGCGATTGCTTGAGGGGCTAAGCCTTGTAATTGTAGTTTCTCACTAAAAGGTACTAGCCAATCTTGATGTTGTTTAGGGGGAGTTACATCACGGCGACTAGATGCGTCACGGCGTTTTCCTGTATAAAAAACTCGGTATTGCCCTAAGCTAGGAGCTTGAGTAATTTTCACCGCGCCTAGTTGGGTATATTGTAAATAAGCACCTTCCAATCCTAAAATATTGACCGTCCCATCAGGCAATGCCAAGATTTTTTCCTTATCAAACGCTTGTATAACGTCTATTTGTTTTAAGGGGCTATTATCAGTATTTTTTACAGGGTTAGTTGTCTTAAAATCTTTAGTTGAAGCATACCAGTCTTGTCCTGAATAAATATCGTAACTGGTTTGCATGAGTAGTAAGGGCTGATCTGCTTTTATTTTAAATTCGATTTTATCGGATAACTTTAAATTACCTAAATCACCGATAGAGGTTTGTCCTTTAAAGGGATCAGCAT
>WTBX01000391.1 GCA_013138855.1 Methylococcaceae bacterium | reverse complement strand
GTTAAGCAAATCGCTCACAATGAATCCTTTCTGGACTAATACCATTTTGTAAGGCAATTTGAGTCGTTGCTTCTACTAAAAGGGGAGGGCCGCATAAATAAATATCGGGCAATATATCTATTTGTTTTAAATAAATGGCTAAAGCATCAGCAGGGGTACCAGAAAAATCTATCCAATCCTCAGATGGCTTCCAAACGCAAAAATTAACATGTAATTGCGGTAAAGCCTGCTGTAACTCTTCTAATTCTTGCCGACAAAAAACTTCCTGTTCATTATTTACACCCAAAAATAATTGGGTTGGGTGATCCTCTCCCCATTCTGCCATGCGTCGTAACATAGATAAAAAAGGTGCAAGCCCTGTACCGCCTGCAATAAAACAACGTGGATTTAAACTTTGTCCTTGTATTCCAAAAGTTCCGCTAGGGCCATGAACTTTTATTGCATCGCCTATTTTTACTTTGTTTTTTAAGTAGTTGGAAAATAAGCCACTATTTTGTAAACGAATTAAAAACTCTAACTGTCCGTCCCAATTTGGCGTATTAGAAAGTGAGTAGGCGCGTTTTAAATCTAACGATGGCACTTCTAGCTCAACAAACTGCCCTGGTTCAAATTCAAAAGCGAGTCCTTGTTCTTCATCAGGTAATAATTGCAAGACTAAACGCACAGTACGTTCTGCAAGTATTTCAGCTTTAACGACTTCCGCTTCACGCGCTAGTGGTTGGCGGCTTTGAATTTTGTCGGCGTTATAAGGGGCATGAATGATTAAGTCACTTTTAGGGTAAGTACGACATAACAGTATATCGCCCATTTCCTCTGCGTTGTCTGGTAACATTCCCTGACTGTAACTTTTAAGCTGGTAATCACCGCTATCACACACGGCTAAACAAGAACCGCAGCCTCCCATTTTACAGATTGCAGGAGGAAAAAAACCGACCGCTTCAGCTGCGTCTTGTACACTTTGTTCTGCGTCACAATTAAACTGAATTTTCTGGTCGTCGAGAGTGGATAGGGTGATGGAATAGCTCATAATGTAGTTAGTTTTAATCACAAAAAGCGTTATTGAAATGAATTAGCTGTACATAATGTCAGTTAATATTTTTATCATAGTGTAGAACAAAATATAGGGATTTGTCATCGACTAAGGAATGAGGTTTTAATAACTTCCGAAACTATATATTAGTCAACTTAATAAAACTTATTAATATACTAATGCTGGAGAGCCGTCTTCCAGACGGCTAAAGTTGGCTGGAAGCCAACTCTCCAGATGTGTTCCTAAGCAGCTTGTTTTAATGCAGCCGCCAAATCTTCCGCAGGTTCGCCATTAGCTTTAATATCAAACTTTTCCACCAAGATGTCTAGCACACTCGGTGTGATAAACGCAGGCAAGGTAGGGCCTAAATGAATGCCACGAATACCTAATGATAATAAGCTTAATAATACGGCAACCGCTTTTTGTTCAAACCATGAAATCATCATAGAAAGCGGTAATTCATTAAGATCACATTCAAAAGCATCCGCTAACGCAGCGGCAATTTGTATGGCCGAATAAGCGTCATTACATTGACCAATATCTAATAAACGTGGAATTCCACCAATATCACCAAATTCTTTATCATGGAAACGATATTTACCACAGCCTAAGGTTAGCATCACGCTGTCATCGGGTGTCATTTCTGCTAAGTCAGTGTAATAATTACGTCCTGCTGCGGCACCATCACAACCGCCGATTAAGAAAAAGTGTTTTATATCGCCACTTTTAACGGCACTCACAACTTTATCGACAACGCCTAAAACAGCATGACGACCAAAGCCGACGGTGACGGTTTTTTCTTCCGCATCTTCTTTAAAACCTACCATCGCTAAAGCAACTTGAATCGCAGGGGCAAAATTTCCATTATCAATATGACGTACCCCTTGCCAACCAACAGGCCCTGCGGTAAAAATACGTTGTTTATAAGCGGGTGAAGGCTCAATTAAACAATTTGATGTCATGATAATAGGCCCTGGAAACGCTGCAAAATCTTCATTTTGATTTTGCCACGCGCCACCATAGTTACCCACTAAATGTGGATAAGCGCGTAGTTTAGGGTAGGCATGAGCGGGCAATAACTCGCCATGCGTATAAATATTAATCCCTTTATCTTTAGTCTGCTCTAATAACTCATGCAAATCCTTTAAATCATGCCCACTAATTAAGATGGACTTACCTTTAATAGGAGTCATTCTTGCTTGTGCAGGTTCTTGAGCTCCAAAAGTTTCTGTGTTTGCTGCATCAAGAAGCTCCATAACTTTTAAGTTAATCGAACCCACTTCTAAATTAGCCTCTAATAAGGCATTTGCATCACTAGAGTTACTGGCAGAAAAATCTAAAACTTTTTCTAAACGTGCATAAACTTCTTCATCGTCATAACCTAAGACAAGCGCGTGATGGGCATAAGCGGCAACACCTTTGACTCCATAAAGAATCATCGCTCTAAGACCGACAATATCATCACCGACCGCCTCTTTATCGTTAAGAATCGCGCCCCATTGTGCTTGTTGTAATAAATCTGTTTGATTATCAGCAGGTATAAAGCTTGCTGCACCTTTTAAAATTTCAGGCGTTTGCCCTTGTTCTTTTGCCGCCGTTTCATATAAATCCTTAACGCGCTCACGAATTTCAACTGCGTCTTTAATTAAAGCGACAAAACGGTTTGCATTAAAATTAACATTGGTTAAGGTGGTAAACAAACCATACAAAATAAACTCATCCGCTTTTTTATCCGTTTTACCTAAATTACGGGCGCGAGTTGCATATTGTGCAATGCCTTTAATGGCATAAGCTAATAAATCCTGTAAATCAGAGGTCGTAGAATCTTTTCCACAAATTCCCTTTTCAGCTGTACCGCAGCCATCACCTGCTTCTGAGCGAGTTGTTTGTTCACATTGATAACAAAACATATATTAAGCCTCATTGTTGTTTGAATAATTATATTTAAAATGTCGGTTTGTCTTTTGATTTTAAATACCCGAACATTGTGGTTTATAGAGCATTTCCTATGCCATAAATAAAAAACTTACATTTCAATTATTTAATAGTAGCGTTGTTAGATTAACAACGGTTAAGATAGTGTTAAATTAACAACTGTATTGTGAAAATGACTACCGATTTATTTTTTAGTGCGTTGATTAGTCTGGTTAATGATTTATCACGGCAATTACCTGCACAACAACGCTATCAACATTTATTGCAAACATTGCGGGAATTATTTCCTTGTGATGCTTGTGCGTTACTCAAATTAGAACACGATTATTTAGTGCCTTTGGTTATTGATGGTTTAAGTGAAGATACCTTAGGACGACGATTTTTAATTGCAGAACAGCCACGATTGGCGATGATTTTAGAATCTCGTGGTTCATTACGCTTTGCCGCAGATTCAAATTTACCTGATCCCTATGATGGTTTAGTTGAAAGTGAAGATAATCAGCTACATGTGCATGATTGCATGGGGGTGACGCTTTATATAGATGATAAGCCTTGGGGCGTTTTAACTTTCGATGCCTTAGTTTACGGAACTTTTGACGATATAAATCAACAAGCCTTACAAACATTTATCGCCTTAACCGAAGCCACGGTTAAGGCGGCTAATTTAATTGTTTCTTTAGAAACCCGCGTTAAACAGGTCGAGCAAAAATTACGCGAGGAAAATAATTGTCTGGATATGATTGGCAATAGCCCTCAAATGCAAGCCTTAAATCATGAAATAGCGGTGGTTGCACAATCAGATTTAGCGGTGCTGATATTAGGTGAAACAGGCGTAGGTAAAGAACTCGTCGCTCAACAAATACACGCAAGTTCTAAACGTGCAGAGCAAGCGATGATTTATGTGAATTGTGCGGCTTTACCTGAAACGATTGCCGAAAGCGAATTATTTGGACATCTTAAAGGCGCGTTTTCCGGAGCAACCGCC
>WTBX01000411.1 GCA_013138855.1 Methylococcaceae bacterium | reverse complement strand
TAAACGAAGATTCTTGCCAATCCTTATCAAGGTGAGCAACATACATTCCTATTACTAGGTCTGAAACCGAAATTTTCATTTCGTTGTCGGTTGTGTTTTCTTCGCTCATGCTAAAACCTTAATAAATACCGAGAAATAAAACGCCCGCCGTACAAATGAACAGCCCTCAGACGAACATAACAAAAAAAGAGATATAGAAATGTTACTGCTTACACTCTATAAATTATTTATGAGAAAGTCTACCTTGATTTAGGTTCAAAGTATTGTTTTTGTAAACTAGAGTGTGAACTGTATGACAGGATCATTTTGACGACTGGGTATCAAGGTTAAGATAACTGTCGGCAGGAGGGAATAGAGAAAAATAAAATTCTACTTAGGGACTTGGAAACTAATAATCTACCATGAAGGGCATGGAGAAAAACCTTCATGTGCTTCATGGTTCATAAAATCAAGCAGTCATTAAGAACACTGTCTAATGCAAACTACTTTCGCAGTTTTATGAAAGATGCCGATTAATTCTTTAAGGCTTGTAATACATGCTCAACATAAAGTTCAGCCACATTAATTCCAATACCTTCTTTCGCGCCTCTAAAACCACCAAAGGCGGAAACTTCAAATACAATCGCACAGCTTTCAGTTTCTGCGACATCAACCGTGGTAAAGTCCATATCAAACAAAGCCTGCGCTTTAGTGGCAAGGGCGATAATGTCATCAGAAGGATTAGCTGATGCGTAAGAGCCGCCGCTATTAATGGTAGTATTCCACGCATTGTTTTTAGATACTCTGGCATAAGCACCTAAATAACGACCTTTTAAAAAGACTAAACCTAAATCCTGCCCTCCCAATTCCATTTTTTTCTGAATGTACATCATCGGATTATTCGCTTGAAATGCGATAATCTCATCTTTAACTTTTTTAAGTCCATCCTTATATTTAATCACGCACATGCCACGCGCTTTAGTTGAATACAAAGGTTTAAACACTGCTTCACCGAATTCTTTAACGGTGGCGATGGCTTTTTCCATATTTTCAGTCACGCGAGTCGGCGGCATTGGAATATCAGCATTCCCTAAAGTCACCGTACAACTTAAACGGTCTACCAATCGCAATATATTTTCTGCACCACTAAATACGCGTACCCCTGCGTTTTCAGCCACTCTTAATAACTCTAACCTATCCAAAGTATTGGGAGAATAGGTCGCACTGATTTTTTTAACGATAAGTGCATCAAACTCGCATAAATTATACTCTTTATAGTGTAGGCTCTGCGTTTCCAAGTCTAAAATCACTTGTGATATATCGACAATTAAACGAAAGCCTGTTTTATCAAAGACCGCATCGGCTAAAACTTCACTCGACCATTTTTCGGGCAAGCCAATGACGGCTATTTTTACATCATCCAACAAAAATCTCCTCTATAGGCACACGGTAGGTGCTACGTTGTTGTTTATCTAAATTTAACACTTGTTCAATTAAATAGCGTGACCGCAAGAACATGGCATTTGCAAGGCTTTTATCCAAGATAAAACGGGTTGAGGTAATAAAAGAACGCGCTAACCCTAAAGCTAGCCTCAACTCAAAAGTTTTATCACCTGATTTTTGTGCGTAAGCGGCAACGAAATCATAAAAATCTAAGGTTAATTCTAAGACTCGAATTCTTAATTTAGCATCTAATACTTGTAATCGGTAATTTGAAACCATAAACACCGAAACATCCTGCACATAATCCATATAACGCGAACGGTGCAAGTCGATAAAATTAATCTTTTTTTCTAAGGGATCATAGATAATATTGTCGCTATTAAAATCGCCATGTATGTAGACTGAAAAACACGGGGCTAATTTAGCTTCATACTGTGCCGCTTGTTTCAATAATTTTTCAAAAGAAAGTAATTTAAGTTTCCCGATGCGACTTTCACCCTGTTTAAACTGAGGATGAATACCATAAACATTCGCTAAACGATGTTTAAGTTGCGTCATATAGTTTGCGGAAATAACTTTTTTACGGCGGGTAGCCTGCCAAATGGACTTTAAGGTTTTACAAAGTTTTCTTAACGCTTGTTGCTGCATTTCTTTTGGCTGCTTAAGTAAAATCTCCTCGAAGGTCATACCGTCTAAATGCTCGATTAATAGAGCAGCCGATTCACCTTGTTTATTGTAGGAGAGGATTTTAGGCGCGATACCCGGATAAATTTGATGCCAACTTGCAACACTGTCGCGCTCTTCATTGAGTTTATTTTTTTTACCCTCTTTAAAAATAGCGACAATATTATCTTCGTCACCTTTTTGACTAATCCCCGAAATAGCACTGCCAGAACGCGTTTCAGCAATCGTTTCGACCACTAATTGCTGTTGTTTATTATCTTTAAGCTCCTCAACAAAACCATTAAGCGAATGATAACGCTCCCGATTCAACGGTTGACCTAGATGGCTAGAAATCAAAGATTCACTGATATTCAACAAAGCATCGCCCATATGTTCAATGCTACGTGCTACAAAAAGAGAAGAAATTAAATATTCAGTATTTTTTTTAGCTTTTAACGCGCGAGTATATTTTTCAATGAGCTTTTTACTGGCGTGTTTAAGTTGTTGTTCAACTTCACCAATTTTTAAGGCTAAGGCAGTATCATTATTAACAATGACTTTATCAATAAGGCTAATTCCCCATGCGACTCTATCAAGTAACAACTGATATTCATCGGCACGTAAATAGTCTTTATTATTTAGATGATAAGCATGTTGGATACAGTCGCGACAAAGCTCTGCGATGCGTTCTAAATGGCTGGCGAGTGCGTTACAAGTATTAAAAACTTGGCAATCTATTGCGTTTTCTTTATGACGTGCAATATGATTATGGCTGTCGTTATGAATGCGAATTTTAAGGTTATAGGCATAACCGCTACGCTCAGTAACAGCGGCAGCATTTGCGGCAGAAGGAATGCTAATATAACGTTGTAAGCCTGAAATTTGTGAGCTAACTTCGGCAATTAAAAAAACTAAATTATGATAAATACTGTGAGGGATTCGTTTTTTCAACGCACTGACCCTAAGTAAACAGAGGCCTTATCTTTATTAATTTGCGCTAAAAATTCACTAAAGAATAACGGTGATAGGGTTAAATCGGTAAGTGTATCTAAATCAATCCATTCGACATCGACTTGGTGCTTGTCTGGATGTCCACCGTTTTGCGGTTGATAATCATCGGGGACTGAGCAGAAAAATAATAACTCTAATTGATGACGAACATGAGGTTGCGGGGGGGTTTTATATTTAAAAAAATCAGCCGCATGAATTAATTCGCCCACAGTCACAGGGCTGTTAATTTCTTCAATACATTCGCGTATTAAAGTCTGCTCTAAGGTTTCGCCAACTTCTTGTGCGCCACCAGGTAAGGCATAATGTTCACCGTTATCGCCCCCTTCTTTGAGTAATAATAAGATTTGTTGATTGCGGATAATCACCGCACGTACAGCATTACGAATTTGAGAGTCTAATTTTTCCATAGAAGCGATTATTTCCATCCTGTTAAGGCTAAAGGCATGTCATAGAAGGTCTGTTCGTCACAT
>WTBX01000157.1 GCA_013138855.1 Methylococcaceae bacterium | reverse complement strand
CTAGTTTTAGAAAATAGTGCCGCTTCCGCAGCAGGTTTACAGAAAAATGATTTAATTATTAGTGCTGATGGCACGCTTATTAATGATTGGAAACAATGGGTTGATTATGTACAACAACGCCCAGACGTTGCAATTAAACTCATCATTTCTAGGCAAGATGTACATATCCCTCTAACCATTACTCCGAAGCGTGTTGAAGACGAAAACAACAGCATCGGCAAAATTGGGGCAGGGGTGTATATTGCAGAAGACGTATTAGCCTCTTTACGAGTACATTACTCACTTTCTATCGGTGATGCTTTCATTGCTGCACTGGATAAAACTTGGTACTACGCTTCCACCTCATTAAAAATGATGGGGAAAATGATTGTGGGCAAAGCTTCCGCAGAGAATTTAAGTGGTCCTATTAGCATCGCTCAATATGCAGGCCAATCTGCTGAAATGGGCTTAGTTCATTTTCTAAAATTCATGGCATTGGTTAGTGTCAGTTTAGGCGTTTTAAACTTACTACCCGTTCCTGTTTTAGATGGTGGCCATTTAATGTTTTTTGCCATTGAAGCGATTAAAGGTCAGCCTGTTTCTGAAAAAATTCAGATTGTATTTCAAAACGCGGGGCTTTTATTATTAATGTCATTAATGATATTTGCAGTTTTTCTTGATGTAGGCAGATTATTTTAATTGTTCATGAACATTAAGGCGGAGTCGCGACTTTTAGTCGCGCCCGAGACCTGAAAATATCTTTAAAAGCTATAAAATTAAACAGATAAAAAGAATCTGCATTCCTAAAACTGATGCTTGAAATTTCGTGCGCGACTAAAAGTCGCGTCTCCGCCTGAGTAAAAATAATAAATTCACTCCATACAGCCTCATTAGAAAGCTAAAGGGAACAAACAGACTTATTTAAAAGTCCTAATGCCACTTTGATTTTAGTAGGATAACTATGAAACACATTTATAAATATGCAGTTTTAGCGGCAACTATGTTTAGCTTGTCAAATGTTCACGCCGATGATGCTGCTGTTAAAGCCGCGTTAAAAAAAGCCATGCCAACGGTCACGATTGACTCGATTACGCCGACTGGAATTTCAGGGCTACAAGAAGTTGTGATTCAAGGGGGTATTTTTTACGTCTCAACGGATGGCAAGTATTTATTACAAGGACATTTAATTGATATAGAAGCTAAAAAAGATATAACGGAAGAAAAATTAGCCGTTTCACGAGTCAAATCTATTAAAGATGTCGGTGAAGAAAATATGATTATTTTCAAACCTGAAACCAGCAAATATAAAGTTTCAATCTTTACTGATATAGATTGTGGTTATTGTCGTAAATTGCATTCAGAAATGGATCAATACTTAGCCGAAGGCATCACGGTTCAATATTTATTTTTTCCAAGAGCAGGAAAAGGCTCAGAGTCTTATGATAAAGCCGTTTCTGTCTGGTGTGCCGATGATAAAAACAAAGCACTAACTGATGCTAAATCAGGCACAAATCCTGATAAAAAAACCTGTGATAACCCAGTTGATGCACACATGGCCTTAGGTGAAGCCTTCGATGCTAGAGGCACACCAATGATTATCACTGAAAAAGGCAATGTCTTACCAGGTTATGTGCCAGCAAAACAACTAGCACAAGCCTTAGCTAAAGAATAAAGTGCTACCGACTTAAAAGCGTAGGAGCTAGACCTTCGAGGTTTTAAAAACCTCGAAGGTCTAAATACAACAGCCTCGCTAAATGCTAAACGAATAAATATTACCCCTAAAACAGAGCTGTCAGAAATTGGAATCTCTCAGCATTTGAACATCCCTCAGATTCCAAGCCCCTTCGCAACAAAAATAACCTTCACCCTATCCATAACCACGGCTTTAAAAAGAGGTCAATGTGGAAAGTATTTTTCGTCTCGGATTCGCGCTCGGCATTTTTAGTTTAATGGTCATTTGGGAATTAATAAGCCCTAGACGCAAATTAAGCCTAAGCCGAAAACAACGCTGGCCTGTTAATTTAGGACTCGCTCTAAGCAATATATTATTGACACGGTTTACCGTTGGAGCTATCACCTTTTTAACTGCTATTTATGCTCAAGAACAGGGTTTAGGCTTGTTAAACTTGGTGACTATACCTAATAGCCTAGCAATTATTATTACTCTGTTTTCTTTAGATTTTGCTATTTATTTCCAGCATATTATTTCCCATAAATGGGCTTGGTTATGGCGTTTCCACCAAGTGCATCATAGTGATATTGATATAGATGTCACCACCGCTGTCCGTTTTCATCCTGTGGAAATTGGTTTATCTTTGATTTATAAATTAATATGGATTTTACTACTCGGAGCAAACCCTATCGCGGTGATTGCGTTTGAAATTATCCTCAATGGCACTGCGACGTTTAATCACAGCAATGTGAATATCCCTTTAAAGATAGATAAAGCCTTACGTTGGCTGATTGTCACGCCAGATATGCACCGCATTCATCATTCAACCCTACGCATTGAAGCCGATAGTAATTACGGTTTTTCTATTTCTTTGTGGGATAGAGTCTTTAAAACCTACACAGAACAACCTAAAGACTCTCAGCAAACAATGGACATAGGGCTTAAAAATTTACGCAAACCTCGACAAGTTAGCTTCTTAAAATTACTGAGCTTACCGATTAAAGAATTTAGATAAATAGGCTTGCTCCCAAGCTCCGCTTGGGAGCAAGTGCTAGAAGCTCTGCTTCCTGAACATGAAGCGGAGCTTCATAAACTAGGTTCCCAAGCGGAGCTTGGGAACCAGCAAAGCAGAGCTTGGGAACCAGCAAAAACTTCACCCCACCAAATCATTAAATGGAAATCACACATGGATCACAGCGTACACAATAAACTCATTTCATTTATCTGGACAATTGCTGACGACTGCCTTAGAGATGTTTATGTGCGGGGTAAATACCGCGATGTTATTTTGCCGATGGTGGTCTTGCGCCGCTTAGATACTTTATTAGAACCTAGCAAACAAGTAGTCTTGGATGAGCTTAAGTTTCAGATTGAAGAAATGCAAGCGACTGAGCTTGATGACGCGCCTTTAAAAGCAGCTTCAGGCTATGTGTTTTATAACACCAGTAAATGGACGTTGAAGCAGTTGTTTAGTACCGCGACTAACAACCAACAAATTTTGTTAGCGAATGTTGAAGAATATCTAAATGGTTTTAGTGATAACGTCAAAGAAATTATTGAACGCTTTAAGCTTAAATCGCAAGTCAGGCACATGGCGAGTAAAGACGTGTTGCTGGATGTTTTGGAAAAATTTGTCTCGCCTTATATTAATCTCACCCCTGATACGGTAGAAGACCCAGACGGCAATAAGTTGTTAGGTTTATCTAATTTAGGGATGGGTTATGTGTTTGAAGAATTAATCCGCAAATTCAATGAAGACAATAACGAAGAGGCAGGTGAACATTTTACCCCGCGTGAAGTGATTGAGTTAATGACGCATTTAGTTTTTGATCCTGTTAAAGATAAATTACCGCCTGTGATGTCAATTTATGATCCTGCTTGCGGTAGTGGCGGGATGTTGACTGAATCGCAAAACTTTATTGAGGAAAAATATCCCAGCACCGAGTTTAGCCGCGATATTCATTTGTTTGGTAAAGAAATCAATGATGAAACTTACGCTATTTGTAAGTCAGATATGATGATTAAGGGTAATAATCCTGAAAACATTAAAGTCGGCTCGACGCTTTCTACCGATGAGTTTGCCGCCCATCGTTTTGATTTTATGTTGTCTAATCCGCCTTATGGTAAGAGTTGGGCGAGTGAGCAAAAAAATATTAAGGACGGCGGTGAGGTGATTGATTCGCGCTTTATTGTGGAATTGGCTAATTATTGGGGCGAGATGGAAAGCGTTGAAGCTGTGCCGCACCACTCTAATCAACAGTGCCGTGACTGGCAAAATAAAAATCTCAGGCTAGCTCAAAAAAGAAGAAGACGACGACTAGCTGGCTCCCAAGCTCCGCTTCCCACACATGAAGCGGAGCTTCGTAAACTGGGTTCCCAAGCGGAGCTTGGGAACTAGCAAAAATAACACGCTAACGCTAGCTCCCAAGCTCCGCTTGGTAGCAAGTACCAGAAGCTCCGCTTCCTGCACATGAAGCGGAGCTTCATAAACTGAGTTCCCAAGCGGGGCTTGGGAACTAGCAAATTAAATCATCAGGAGAATACCATGCCGCGTAGCCGTTACCGTGTCGTACACCCGCAAGCCCCTCACTTTCTAACCATGACAATTAACAACTGGCTACCTGTATTCACCCGTCCGCAAACAGTCAACATACTCCTAGATTCATGGCGTTTTCTACAACAACAAGATAATTTCAAACTCTACGCCTATGTAATACTAGAAAACCACCTACATTGCGTTGCATCATCAAATGATTTAAGCCATGATATACACCGATTCAAAGCCCATACAGCAACAGAAATCGTAAAATGCTTACAAGACTCAAAAGCAGAACGTCTATTAAAACTATTAGCATTTTTTAAACGTAAACATAAAACCCAATCAACCTGATAGCCTGACAAAAATATGAAAAAAGAGGAAAATAGTCATTATTTTAGCCCATGAAAGTCCGCCCTCAACTATACAAAACCTTATCAAAACTTCTGATTTTAAGCACTTGGAAAGACATACGTCATAAATTCACCTTTTTATGGATGGTCTATGGGCTAATTCAAAGTAAGGAAAGCAATATACCCGAATGGATTCCTTTTGTCTCAACCAAAGCAGAACAAGCGCAAAGCACAGAACGCCGCTTCTCACGCTGGCTTTATAATGACAATATTGAAACTGCAAATATTTATGACCCTGTGATAAAAAAAGCTCTGTTCGGTTGGGGTGAAGAAACGCTTTATATTGCTTTAGATACCTCAATGTTATGGAATAAATTTTGCCAGATTCGGATTTGTATTATTTACAGAGGTCGCAGCATTCCTTTGGTTTGGCAGACCATAGAACATGGAAGTAGCAGCGTTAAATTTAGTTATTACAAAGAGTTATTGTTGCGAGCCAAGAGCTTGCTCCCTGAAAAAACAAGAGTTGTTTTTTCAGCCGACAGGGGCTTTATTGATACCAATTTAATGGACTTTTTAAGTAACGAATTAGGGTGGAACTGGCGAATTCGCTATAAAGAAAGTATTAATATTTACCGTCGTAGCAAACGTGGCAATAAATTTTGCCACGTTAAAATGACCGCACAATACGGCCATGCGCGTTTTTATCACAATGTTTATTTAACCGAAAACCATCATGGCAAAGTACACCTTGCCTTTGCTCGGCATACAGGCAAAACCGAAACATGGTTAATAGCCAGTAATGAGCCGACAGACCGTGAAACCTTTACAGAATATGGCTTGCGCTTTGATATTGAAGAGGGTTTTAAAGATGATAAATCAGGCGCATTTAACTTGGAATCATCAAAAATTCGTAATGCAAAAGCCTTAACGCGATTTTATACTGTGATTGCTATCGCCAAATTATTCCTTATTTCACAAGGCGTAGAAGTTGTTACTAAAGGGCTAAGACGAAGAGTTGACCCACATTGGAAGCGGGGGTTAAGTTATTTAAAAATCGGATTTCGCTATTTAGCATCCGTTGAAAGTAAGGGTTATAAACTGCTTAAAGAAATAATTTTACCAAGTAGTCCAGATCCTGAACCAGTCCTCTCAAGTAAAGGTAAGTTATCATCCAGTGCAAGGATTGCTAATTTCAAAATAAAAACAGAAAAATTTATTTGAATACAATGACTTCTGTATTTTTTGTCAGGCTATCAGCTCTAATGCCTTAACCGCAGATCATCATTTTGAACAAGCAGGTTTTGATGCTTTATTAATTTAACTCATATATTAGGTTCACCAAAGAAAAATAATGGGCTATTCAAAGATTAGGCATCCAATTTAAAACGGGACAATCAGGCTTTTATTTCACCACGAAGAACACAGAGAACACGAAATGTTAAATTCATCAACTTCGTGGTGAAAATCTACTATAAAACACTCTACAGAATTTGATTTTACTAATGTCCCATCTTAAGTTGGTAGCCCTAAACAACATCAATTACTAATTTTAACCGTTATACTTTATACTTTATAGCATTACTTCTACTACCCCTAAATTGTCATGGAAAACCGTTTAATCGTAAGAAATTGTATTGACCAATTAACCGATGATATGAATGTTTTATCTCGATTATTTTATAAGGAATTATTTCACCTTGATTTGCAGCTAAAGACCGTATTTTCTGGCAATGTGGTCTTTTTAAATCGCAAGTTTATCAACATGTTGGCGACGCTTAAAAATGTTAAACATTTGGAAAACATTAAAGACTCGATTTCTAAAATGGGTGAACGCCATATTTTACAACATCATGCAGAAATCAAGCATTTTCCATTAATGAAACAAGCATTGTTAAAAGCGTTAGAAGAACATTTAGGGCAAGCTTATAATGATGAACTAGAACAAGCTTGGAGTGAAGTTTTTGATGAAGTTTCAGAAATCATGGAACAAGCGATGGCAGCCATTGAAGGCTCAGAAATCGTAGAAATTCAACACGAGGCTAGCAAAGATGATTTAGAATTATTAAATGATATTGGTGGTGAAGAAATCATCTTAAAAGTACACCAACGTTTTTATGAAATAATATTTAACGAGCCTTGGCTAGAGGCGTTTTTTTTAGGAAAATCCAAAGAAGCCTTAATTAAAAAGCAAACTGAATTTATGATTGCCGCTTTTAATGGCGTAAATAACTATACAGGCGATACCCCCGCCTTTGTGCATATGCACATGTTTATCACCGATGAAATGATAGAAACACGCGAAAAGATTTTAAAAGCCTCCATTATTGCCGAAGGTTTATCAGAATCCATTGCAGACAGGTGGTTAAAAGTCGATCATTCATTTAAAGCCGCTATCGTTAAAGGTTCTATTGATGAATGCGTATTAAAATGCAAAGGACAAGTCCCTATCACCGCTACCAAGCCTTTGGGTTATAAACTTAGACTACCAACTTAAAAACTGCACTTAGAATCTCCACAGAAGCTGATTTTACTGATGTCCTGTCTTAAGTTCGTAGCCCTGAGATCAACGTTAAGTATTTTAAATAAAACATCATCTTAAATTAATCGAGTTAATCATGCGTTTTGCTTTGCTATTATTGTTAATAATTCCTGCATTCAGCCATGCAGAAATTTTTTATTGGGAAGATGAAAATGGAAAAAAACATTTTTCTGACCGTAAACATGAAAATGCAACGGTGGTTGATATACAAACCGCTCCCAGTTATTACCCCATTAAAAAAGTTTACGATGGTGATACCGTACTATTAGAAAATGGTATAAAAGTACGCTTCTTAGGGATTAACACACCAGAAGTCGCTAAAAGAGATAAAGTTGCAGATGCAGGCGGCGAAGAAGCTAAACAATGGCTAGCGCATAAACTAGAAGGAACTAAAGTTAAATTACGCTACGATAGTGAGCGCAAAGATAAATATGGACGTACTTTAGCGTATTTATTTACTGAAAACAATGAGCATCTTAATTTACAATTAGTTCGTAATGGTTTAGCAACGGTTAATATTTATCCACCCAATTTAAAATATGCTAATGAATTAATCGCAGCTCAACAACAGGCAGAATCACAAAGACTTGGAATTTGGGGCTTATCTGAATATGCACCTAAAACAGTGGGACGTTTTGACTCCAGCAAGCACCGAGGCTGGCAACGTATTACAGGACGCATTAGTAAAATCAAACAAACTAAAAAATATAATTACCTTCAACTTACACCCAAGTTCGCGCTAAAAATAGCGCGAAATTCAGAAAATTTATTTCCTAACATAAACAGCTATTTAGGCAAGTCAGTCGAAGCACGCGGCTGGGTTAATAAAAACAAACAACGCTATAGCATGTTTATACGTCACCCCAGTGCTATTAATCTTAAATGAAACATCATGTCAAAAAGAACACCCAGAAATAAAGTCAGCACCCAGACAAATAACCCAAAAGATGCTTATCAACTAACATTTGAGGCGATTGTCGATCAAAAATTACAAAAATTACCGTTAGACGTTCAAAAAGAATTTGAGGGTTTATTAGCAACTAATCGTAAAAAAGCTGAAAAAGTGATTGATCGGTTATTAGAACTTAAACAGCTCTACCCTAAAGTTCCCTTACTTTATAATTATATTTCCGTCGCTTATGGTTTTTTGGATACCGCAAAACAAAAAGAAAGTATTCGTGAAAATTATCAGCAAAATCCACAGTATTTATTTGCGCGTTGTCATTATGGGCAATTGTGCTTACAGGACGGTAATTTAGATAAAATTCCTGATATTTTTGAGCATAAGTATGATTTAAAATCGTTATACCCACGCCGTAATCAATTTCATGCCACTGAGTTTTCAGCATTTGCAGGCTTGATGACGCAATATTGTTATGCGCTTGGTAATGTTGAACAAGCTGAACAGCTTTTTAAAAATATGGAAGAAATGGTACCTGATGCGGATGAAACATTAGCGATGAGAAAATTATTACGCCCTAACTTTTTTAAGAAGATAGTGTATAGAGTGGTTAATAAATTAGCGGCTTAAAAAATCATGAACGAGATAATTATTTTTTAAAAATTGTAACTACTCAGCGCACATGGAGACGCGACTTTTAGTCGCGCACGAGACCTAAAAACATCTTCAAAATCTATAAATTAGACAAATTCAAATAAGCTCGCTTTAAAATACATAGATAAAACTTCGTG
>WTBX01000221.1 GCA_013138855.1 Methylococcaceae bacterium | reverse complement strand
GGTATTAGAGCAGATGAAATCAGCAAGCTAGATGAACTTTGCTCTCATATTAGTTTTAATTCCTTAAATCAACATCAGCGTTTATCGCCTTTATTAAAACAAGCCTCTACAGGCTTACGCCTTAATCCGAAAATATCTTTTTTAGATGATGACCGTTTTAACCCTTGTCGTCAGCATTCTAAATTAGGCGTGGCAATCGAGGATTTTTGTCAGCAAGATAGCGAACTAGAGGGTTTACATTTCCACACCATTTTTTCGGCAACAGATTTCACCCCCTTAAAACAAACCTTAACGGCAATAGAAAAAAAAGCGGGGAACAGGCTAAAACAATTGAAATGGCTTAATTTAGGTGGCGGCTATTTATTTAATCAAATAAAAAATCTAACGCCTCTCATTGAATTAATCCAACGATTGCAGCAACAATACGCGCTAGATGTTTATATCGAACCAGGTAAAGCAATTGTGGGTGAGGCTGGCTACTTGATGACTTCGGTCATTGATTTATTTAATAGTGATGGTAAAACGGTTGCGATTTTAGATACTTCAATTAATCACAATCCCGAAGTGTTTGAGTATCAAAAAAAACCGCTGTTGTGTGAAGAAGATTTAAACGGTCATTATCATGCAATTTTGGCAGGTAGCACTTGTTTAGCGGGTGATATATTTGGAGAATATCGTTTTAATAAAGCGTTGAAAATAGGTGATAAGTTGATTTTCAAGAACTTAGGCGCGTATAGTTTGATTAAAGCTAATCGTTTTAATGGGTATAATCTACCCGATATTTATAATTATCGTGATGGTAATATTAAAAAAATAAAGCAATACAATTATCAAGACTATCAACAGCAATGGCATACCGAAAAGACCTGCGAGGTTTTAAAAACCTCGCAGGTCTAAACCAAGGAGTTTGAAATGCCTATAAAAAGAGTCATCAGCAAAGGCAAAGTCCCTATAAAAATATGGACAGATGATATTGACTACGGTGCGATAGATCAATTAATTAACATCGCTCATTTGCCTTTTATTCATAATCACGTCGCCGCAATGCCTGATGTGCATCAAGGGATAGGCGCGACTGTCGGTTCTGTAATTCCCTGCAAAGGCGCGATTATTCCCGCCGCTGTCGGGGTTGATATTGGTTGTGGGATGAATGCGGTGCGCTTGACCTTAACCGCCGAACAATTACCTGAGAGTTTAAGAAAAGTACGTAGCGTGATTGAATCAGTCATCCCTGTCGGTTTTGATATGCACAAAAAAGATATGGCAAAACGCTCAACCATCATGGCGTTAGCAGATCCTTTGGGGAAAATCATCGAAAAACATCCTGCTATCAAAAAAATGCAAAATAAACCCTATCAAACATGGGTAAGGCAGTTGGGTTCTTTAGGCGGTGGCAATCATTTTATCGAGCTGTGTCTGGATGAAAATAATGATGTATGGATAATGTTGCATTCAGGCAGTCGCGGTATCGGTAACGTCATTGGACGCTATTTTATTCAACTCGCCAAGCGCGACATCAGCAAACATCATTTAGGATTACCTGATAAAGATTTAGCTTACTTCACCGAAGGCGCAGATTATTTTAATGATTATGTCGAAGCGGTACATTGGGCGCAAGATTATGCGATGTGGAATCGTAAGGAAATGATGCGTTTAATTGTCGAGAGCTTAAAAGATGTATTGCCACGTTTTAAAGCCAGTAAAGAAGCGATAAATTGTCATCATAATTATGTCGCGATTGAAAAACATTTTGGCGAAGAAGTTTATATCACCCGCAAAGGTGCGATTAGTGCGCGAGAAGATGAACTCGGTATTATTCCGGGGAGCATGGGCGCAAAATCTTATATCGTGCGCGGGTTGGGAAACCCTAGTTCATTCTGTTCCTGTTCACATGGGGCGGGTCGAGCAATGAGCCGTTCACAAGCAAAAAAACGCTTTAACTCCAGAGATGTCGCCGAGCAAACCGAAGGCATAGAGTGTCGAAAAGACAAAGGTGTCATAGATGAAATCCCCGCCGCCTATAAAGATATAGATACGGTGATGGAAAATCAGTCAGATTTAGTCGAAGTCGTACATACCTTAAAGCAAGTGGTGTGTGTTAAAGGTTAAGCATTATGGAAACACGGCTTTAGCCGTGTCAGACGATGCTAAAGCATCGTTTCCAACTATTGAAATTATTAAAACTAATGAGGGAAAAAAAGTGGAAGCAAAAGTTAAATGGGTTGATGGGAGAATGTTTGTCGGTGAAACGGGCAGTGGTCATGCGGTCATTATGGATGGCCCTCCCGATCATGGCGGTCGTAATATGGGGATTCGCCCAATGGAGATGTTGTTATTAGGCTTAGGCGGTTGTTCTTCCTTTGATGTTATCGAGATTTTGCAAAAAGGTCGTCATAATGTAACCGATTGCGTTGCTGAAATTACGGCCGAACGTGTTGATGCTGTGCCTAGCGTATTTAGTAAAATCCATTTACATTTTGTGGTGACAGGACACGATTTAAAAGCTGCGGCGGTTGAACGTGCGGTGAAATTATCCGCTGAGAAATACTGCTCTGCTTCAATAATGTTATCGAAAAGCGTTGAGATTACCCATGATTGTGAAATTAAAGATGCTTAACTAATCATCAATCGTAACTACTCAGGTGGAGCTGTGACTTTTAGTTGCGCACCAAGTTTCATTTATAAAAAATGAAACGAGCTTAGTTTTTAGCGCGTCTAATTTTATAGATTTTGAAAATATTTCAACCTGTACGATTAACTTTGCCCAATTAAAAAATAAAACCGAGGATCACATAAGACTGGCGGCTACCTGAAAGACGTAGTCTTTTGGGTAGCTGCCAGTCCCCCACTAAATATATTAATTTGAGCATGGGGACTGGCAGCAAACTAAAGGGCTTTGCCCT
>WTBX01000248.1 GCA_013138855.1 Methylococcaceae bacterium | reverse complement strand
CATTTTTTGCCGCTGCGCCTCAGATTCGGCGATTTCCACACTAATAGCCCCCTGCCCTTTTAACACCTCAAAAGCTTGCTGTAATTCATCGGCAACTTGCGCACTAGAGCCATCAACCTCACACAGTAAAATTGCTTCCGCCTCTAATGGATAACCCACTTGCAAAAAATCTTCCACCGCTTTTATCGCTGCCTTATCCATCATTTCTAAACCAGCGGGAATAAAACCTGCGGCAATAATTGCTGCCACTGCATCCCCCGCTTTTTCAATGCTATCGAATGCAGCCATAATTACTTGCGCCTTTTCGGGTAACGGCAATAATTTAACGCTGATTTCAACAATCACACCCAGCATTCCTTCTGAACCTGTCATTAACGCCAATAAATCATACCCTGCACTATCCAAAGCATGAGAGCCAATTGTTACCAATTCACCTTCCATTGTCAGCATTTTCAAACGCAGAATATTATGTGTCGTCAAACCATATTTAAGGCAATGCACGCCTCCTGAATTTTCAGCAACATTACCCCCTATCGTACAGGCGATTTGTGATGAAGGGTCAGGTGCGTAATAAAGTCCATACTGTGCGACTGCTTGAGAAATCGCCAAATTACGCACACCTGTTTGCACTCTGGCAAAACGATTAGCGGTATCTATTTCCAAAATTTGATTAAATTTAGCAAGACTTAACAATACCCCATTATCCAAAGGAATAGCACCCCCCGCCAAACCTGTTCCTGCACCTCTCGCAACCACAGGAATTCCCTGCTGATAACAATATTTTAAAACTTGCTGCACCTGCTCCACTGTCTCAGGTAAAACTACTAACCACGGCAAACAATGATAAACCGCCAGCGCGTCACTCTCAAAAACTCGCAATTGCTCAGCTTCAGTTAATAAAGATTTTTTAGCTAAAAAGCGACTAAATGCCTTAATCACCTTAGCTTTAGGGACAGCATGATGAATTTTTTCAGACGGATGCGGGGTAATTGTTATCATAGCGACTTTAAACACAGTGAGTAAACATCATGTATTGTGTCAAATCCGCACACACTATAGAAGACACAATTAAAAAATCGCGTTTTATCGGGGTGATTGTTCCTTGCGAATCAGAAAATGCGGCTTTGACGGCATTGAAAGAACTTTATCAACAACATCCAAATGCCAATCATATTGCCTTCGCCTATCGTGTACAGTCAGAAAAAGGTTTGATATGCCGTTTTCATGATGCAGGTGAACCGACAGGTACGGCGGGCAAACCTATTTTTAAGCACTTAGAAGGAAAGCAATTAATTAATTTATTAGTGGCGGTGGTGCGTTATTTCGGTGGCGTAAAACTCGGTGCTGGCGGGTTAACTCGCGCTTATGGAAATACAGCCTCAAAAGCCATCGAAGCGGCTAGCATTATTCCTTATGTAGAATATGCAACGGTAGACTTATGTTTGGATTACAAACAAATGCAGCTTTTGGAATATCAGTTAAAAAAACTGGGAGGTAAGATTATTAAACAAGATTTTGCCGAAAAAATAAGGCTTTCTATCTCTCTTCCTGAGAAAAACTTAAAAACTTTAACAGAGTTATTTAAAGCAAGATAAGCACAGTCGGAACCGCGACTTCAGTCGCGGAAAGCTTTAAAACACTCTTGAACTTAATTTAAAAAATGTCCTGTCATTGCTGGTTTTCCACAACTAAAGTCGCAGTTCCAAGTAAGCAATTATTGCTGACTTTCCGCGACTAAAGTCGCGGCTCCGAGTAAGCAATAATTGCTTTACCGCAATAAAACTAAATTTGAACCGTACAGGTTAAAAATCTAAACAGGTGCAACCGTAATCCCCGCACTAATCACCAGAGCAAAAATAAATGCAAATACCGCAAAGCCTTCAACAATCGCAGCGGGAGCGATGGATAAACCAAAAATTTCGGGTTTCGCCTTAGAAGCATGAATTGCTGAGGCACAACATTGTCCTTGATAAATCGCGCTAAACATTAAGGCAACTCCTGATAAGACACCAATCGCAAAAATACCTGCGGCATTGGCACTATCAATGGGACGATTTAAAGTAAACATAATCACAATGCCATAAATAACCTGTGATGAAGGCATCGCAGAAACGCCAACATAACGTCCATAGCCACTTTCAGTATCTAACATTGCACCTATCGCGGCTTGTCCAGCTACTGCACAACCCATGATGCTACCTATCGCGCCCAATGCCATTGGCGCATAAAGCCCGAACCAGCCTAATATAATGATAAATTCACTCATGCTCTAAACCCCTTTTTTAGAAAATGCTTTAAATGGATAGCCTTCATCTGAGACACTCCAGTTATAAAATTCAATAAAATTTAATCTTAATCCGTGTACAACACCACTCATTAAACAAAGCACTAAATTTAATGAATGTCCGATAATTAAAATTAATATCGCAAATAATAAACCTAAGCCTGATACTTCTTGATAAATTTGTACCGCCAGTTGATTAAACGTTAAGGCTAATGAGGAACTGGCAAGCCCTAAGGCAAATAAGCGCATATAACTTAAAACATCACCGAAGAGTTGGGTGATTCCTGTTAATCCTTTGAGACCGTCAAATAATCGCCACATCCAATCACTTAGGGTTTTAACTTCACGCTCACTATTAAATAGCAACAAACAAAGCCCACCAATCCCAAATAAACCGTAAGCACTGTATTTCAGCCATAACAATTGTAAGTCTAAGGAACACCATAAGGTAAAACCCCCAATCACTAAGGCAGTCCAACCTAAAGAGGCAATGGCTAATAAACTTCCTCGCCGTTGATAAGCCATCACTAAATTAGCAAGCGCAATATGAGCTACGCCAACAGTAATCGACAACCGCATCATGTTATCAAAATCATTCAAATCCAAGATTTTAACAAATGCTACCAGCGAACCTTCTGGCGGTGTATAGCCAAAATAACTGCCTGCTAAGATACCCCATAGTACAGAAACGGATAACATCGAGGCGGCTAACATTCTAAAACGCTGACCTTTTCGCGCTGCGCCGAGTTTTTTCCATTTAATCGCCAATATAACCGCTAATAAAGCAGCGTAACCTGCATCCGATAAAATCATCGCAAAAAATAAGGCGAAGGAAAAAAACACAATCGCGGAGGGATCCCAGCTATGATAATTCGGGATTTGATAAAAACTAATCACATCCTCACCTGCTGCGAATTGTTCGGGATTATTTAATAGTGTGGGCGGGGTTTCACTTATGTCAGGTATTTCAACCATTAACGCCAGTTTATGTTGATTAGCAAAGTGTTGATATTTTTTAAGCTCAGAACTTACCCCCCATGCTTGCAAAACAAAAAGATTTTCACCATCCAAAGTGAGTGCGTGAGCGGTTTTAAGCTCGGCGCGGTCTTCATTGGCGGCTAAACTCAAACCAATTAAACTTATCCAGCGCGTTAAACATTCGCGTTTAGCTTTTAAATCTTCTAAATCTAAAGCGGTTTGTTCGTATTGTTTTTTAAGCTCTGATAGCCGTACGCTACCTGTATGCGTTCTAGGAACAGGCAATCTTGCCGCAGGTGGTTCGTGTTCTGCTAAAACAACTAAATAACAATTTATATTATCTTGATAAACCACTTGCCAAATTAAATCGGGATCTTTAATTTTAGACATTAAACGTTTAGGCAAAATATAAAACCACAGTTTTATGCCGCCTAAAGCTGCGTCTGATTCAGGTAATACGAAATCTCCCCAAGGTTCAACTTCGCTAATGCGTTCTGCCAGAAAATCATAGTCATTGGCGAGCTGTTGAATTTGTGTATGCAGTTGTAAAACTTCATTCACTGTTTTATCCAAATCAAAACCTTCCATCTCGCTTACTTGATGGCGTTTTTTAGCACATTGATTAAGATATTTTAATGCTGAAATCGCTTTTTCAGTTTGTTGATGGGTGACTTGTTCGGTTGAAAATGGCAATTTATTCAAGCAAATTAAATGTGTACCGCCTAAGGCTTGTAGTTGTTGTAGAATTTTGCTTTTTTCGTTAATCAAACCACAAAAAGTGAGTTTTTTTAATTTTACGATTGCCATTTTTCAGCCTCATATAAGGTTTATGACGTATCTACTTTAAATTTCATAGTGTTGGAAACGCGACTTTAGTCGCGCACGAGACCTAAAACATCTCCAAAATATATAAATTTAGATAGCTTAAAACAAGTTTGTTTTAAAATTCATACCTGAAAAGTCGCGGCTCCGCCTGAGTAATCACAATTAAGGAAAGCTTTCGCGAGTCTAAACCACTTTAAATTATTTTATCGAAACCCAGCCATAAGTCTCATATTTAAAACCAAAATCATCCTAAACAAGCGATGTACAGCACCCAGAAATTCGATCACTCGATGTTATTGTACGCTTTCTGGCATTGACAATCACAACTCTGAAAGCGGGGCTGTTGTCTTCAATATCCCATGCAATTAACGCTAAAATTCGTGTAACTACTCAGCGCACATGGAGACGCGACTTTTAGTCGCGCACGAGACCTAAAAACATCTTCAAAATCTATAAATTAGACAAATTCAAATAAGCTCGCTTTAAAATACATAGATAAAACTTCGTG
>WTBX01000304.1 GCA_013138855.1 Methylococcaceae bacterium | reverse complement strand
GAAAATGCAGGACAAGTCTGGATAGTTGATTTAACAGAAGGCTTTCCCGTTACCAAAATTAAAAATGTCGGTCGTCATTTACACGATGCTTTCTTGAGTCATAAAGGACGTAATTTAATGATTGCCTCTTATGATGACGGTATTGTTGCCGCCATTGATTTAAAAGAGCGTAAAGTCATCAAAAAACTTGAAGCAGGTTGTGTGCCTCATGTTGGCGGCGGTGCAGTCGTTGAAGTTAATGGTCGTACTTTAGGCTTTGGTACCAACTTTGGTACTTGCGAGAAGACCGTTGTTAGCGTTTGGGATTTAGATAAAATGGAAGTTGTCAAACAAATTCCTGTTTCAGGTGGCACAGAATCACCCGCCGCCCATGCTAACGCACCTTATATCGCAGTAGATATTATTACTAAAGATAGACGTGCTAGAACTATTCAATTGATTGATAAAAAATCTTTGGAAGTCGTTAAAACGTTAGATGTCGGTGGCCATGCGTATTTTCCTGAATATAGCGCGGATGGTAAATATTTATATGTTAGCGCAGGTTATGCTGGGGATGAAGTGATGGTTTATGATTCAACTAGCTTGAAAAAAGTTGCCTCCATTCCAATGGAAAGCCCCGCAGGTATTTTTTCACGCGGTCGTTTAAAATATGTCACTCGTGGTTTAGCGATGGACGAAGCGGAGCAGTAATATGAAAGTCTCTATTTATGTTCCTGTCTTGCTTGCAGGCGTTTTGTTTGCAAGTAATTCACAAGCCGCTAATCTTTATGCGGGTGAATCTATGGCAGAAGAAGTTTGTTCTCAATGTCATGGCATTAAAAAGCCTGCCGAAGGTTCACCTTTTCCCTCTTTAGCAGGGCGCGATGTTGCTTATTTAAGACAAGCATTAAAAGACTACCGTGATAAAACGCGGGTTTCCGATATTATGAATAGTATTGCAGGCTCGTTAAGTGATACTGACATTAAAAATGTCACCGCTTATTACGGTAAACAAAAACCTTAATCAACCAAACCTCCGAGGTTTTGAAAACCTCGGAGGTTTCTTCGTAAAGCACCTCAATATGTGGCGATTTTTCTTCCTGTTTTTCCTCAGTAGCTCACTCTTTGCCGCCCCTCCCTCACCTGAACGCCAACAAGAATTAGCAAACCTCTTAAAGCATGATTGCGGTGCATGTCACGGTATGACTTTGAAAGGCGGTTTAGGCTCTTCTTTATTGGCAGAAGATTTAAAAGATAAATCTGATGATTTTTTAATTACAACTATTTTAGAAGGGCGTAAAGGTACGGCTATGCCACCGTGGAAAAAGTTTTTGACTGAAGACGATGCAAGGTGGCTAGTAAAACAGTTACGTTAAAATTTTTGGAAACGCGACTTCTAGTCGCGCACGAGTCATACTTACTCAAACGGTAGAAAGAATACACGGCGCGACTAGAAGTCACGTTTCCGTTATGGGGTAGATAGCCGTGAACAACATAAATGTTTTATATTTCATGCTCTTCATCTGCCTCATGGTAAAAAACATAAGTTGCTTATGTGTTGATTTATAATGAAAACCACATTTTTTTAAGCGGATATTGGTAATAAACATAATGATTCAGTACGGATTCAGTCGCATTATGTAGTATGGTTGATTATAATTCCATAGATGGAGTTTTCACCCTTACCTTTATTAATATCGGATTAACTATGAATTATCACCTCCAAGCCATTGTTTTATCTATTTTATTTTTGCAACCTTCTTGGGTTGTTGCAAAAGAAGATACTCCTCCTGTTACGCTTGATGAGGCCACAAAAACCGTCACTAAAGATACTGAAAACAAAGTTTTAAGTGCAAAAACAAAAACAATTGACGATAAAAAAATTCATATAATCAAAATTTTAACCAAAAAAGGACGCATTCAACATATTAAAATTGATGCGGAAACAGGGAAGAAGCTTGAAAAATCGACTAAAGATAAGGTTAAAGATAAATAAATATGCGTATATTAATCGTTGAAGATGAAAAAATACTTTGTCAGCAAATACAACAGTTTTTTGCAGGTAAAGGTTTTGCGGTTGATAGCGCGGATAATGGCAGTGACGGTTATTATCTAGCGACTGAATATCCTATTGATGCCGCGATTGTTGATATTGGTTTGCCTGATTTTTCAGGAGTCGAGTTAATTAAACGTTTACGACAAAATAATATTGATATTCCAGTATTATTGCTCACGGCGCGTAGTCGTTGGCAAGATAAAGTAGAGGGTTTAGAGGCGGGAGCAGATGATTATTTAGCAAAACCTTTTCACTATGAAGAACTAGAAGCGCGAATTAATGCCTTGCTTCGTCGCTCTACGGGGAATGCTCAGCCAGTGTTGACACATGGCAATATTAAACTAGATACCTTGTCTCAAAATGTTTATGTCGATGATGAGGTTATTGAACTGACTGCTTTTGAATATAAAGTACTAGAGTATTTAATGTTTCGTAAAGGTGAGGTGATTTCTAAAGCGGTATTAACCGAACATATTTATGATGAGGATTTTGATCGAGATAGTAATGTGATTGAGGTGTTCATCGGCCGCTTAAGAAAAAAAATAGACCCTAAAGGTATTAATAAACCGATAGAAACTTTACGCAGTCGAGGCTATAGAATATCTAAAGAAAGCTAACGTTTTTTTCATTGTTCACGATATGTTGCTCATGAATCTGTTATTTTATTTTGCTTAATATCAGCTAATAAATCAAATTCAATAGTAAAAGAGGTTCCTTCATTAAGCTTACTGCTTACCAATATTTTTCCGTTCATCATTTCAACTAATTTTTGGGTAATCGTTAAACCAATTCCAGTTCCTTCAATAGAGCCTGATTCTGCCCCTAAACGATTAAACGGTGTGAATAAGTCTTTCATAGCATTTTTTGCGATACCTTTTCCTGTATCTTTGACTAATAAACGCACTTTAGCATTCTCTTCAACAATAGAAATAATAACCAATCCTTTTGGGCGATTATATTTAATGGCATTAGACAATAAATTGTTAATAACTTGCTTTAGCTTAACTTTATCGGCTGCAATAAATAACGGTTTTTTAAAATCCATGACTTCTTTAAGTTGAATATCCGCTTTTACTGCTAAAGGATTAAGTTGAATAAGGGTTTTATGAGTAAAATTAACTAAATCAATGTTTTCAATGTCTAAGGGCAAGTTACCAGACTCTATTCTTGATAAATCCAGTACCTCGGTAATCAGGGCTAAAAGGTGCATTCCTGAATTATAGATATGATCCAAGGAGTCAAGTTGGTCGGTTGTCGGGGGTTCTTCGTCATCAGTTTGTAAGATTTGAGTAAAGCCTAAAATAGCATTTAGCGGTGTACGCAATTCATGACTCATGCTGGATAAAAATTGAGATTTAGCTTTATTTGCCGCTTCCGCGCCTTCTTTTGCGGCAGAAAGTTCATCAATATATGATTTTCGTGTTGAAATATCATGCAGAATACCCACGAATTTACGTTCACCTTCAACATTCATAGGGGATACATTAAGTTCCAAGGCAAATAAGCTGCCATCCTTACGTTGTCCTTGTAATTCACGCGCATTATTAATCACTCTAGGGGCGTGTATTTCTGAATGACGTACATAATCATCATGCTGCTTTTTTTCGCTGTCAGGAACTAGAATGGCGACATTTTTACCAACCAACTCATCAACCTGATAACCAAAAAGTTGTGCTGCTTTTGGGTTTGCCATTTCAATAATGCCAGCTGAATTTATGGTAACAATCCCTTCTCCAGAACTACTAACGATAGCATTTAATGAGGCTTCTTTATGATACAATTCGCGCTCAATTTTTTTACGTTCAGTGACATCTCTAATAATTGAGGTGTAAAATTTTTCATTGCCAGACCGCCATACGGTATAAGTTAGTTCTATATCTATATGAACTTTATCTTTTCTAACAGCAACACTTTCTAGGCGGTGTCTTAATAATTGTTCACCTTCATTTTTAATAACTTCTTCAAAACCGTGTTGATACTTTTCCTTGTCTTCATCGGTGAAAATAATATCTAAAGGTTGCCCGATTGCTTCAAGAGAATGATAACCCAGTATGTTTTCAGCCCCTTCATTCCAAAAAATGATGCGATTTTTAGTGTCAACCGTAATAATGGCATCGCTGCTTGATGAGGTGACAGAACGAAAACGTACTTCATCGCGTTTAAGACGAGAAAGTACGGAGTCTAATTCTTTATAGCGTTGAACATGACCTTTAATAATTTCGATGAGTGTAGAAAACTTTTCATTTTTATCTAAAAAATCATCGCCACCTGATTTCATTGCTTGAATTTCACTTTTAGAGGTATTATCGGTGGTTAAAAATAAAATGGGAACATGAGTAAAGCTGTCGTCTTGACGGATAATTTCGGCCACTTCAAAGCCATTGCAATTTGGCATATTTACATCTAATAAAATTGCATCAGGTTGAAAAGATAAGGCTTTATTGAAAACTTCCATGGCATCTAAAATCACCGTACAAATAAAACCCTCTTTTTCTAAAGTAAGCTTATAAAGTTCTGCGGTAACAGGTTCATCATCAACAATTAAAATTCGTGATTTTTTTCTGGATAATTTTTGTGTCAGGCGGTCTAAAACTCGAATAAGTTCTAAAATTTCTATAGGTTTGACAATAAAAGCATCGCTACCCGCGCGTAAAGCATCAAGTCTGACCACTACATCGCAGCGGTTAGACATAAAGATCACAGGACAGTGAATTTTATTTTGTGCTTTTAGTTGATTAATAATTTCTATGCCCGAATGTTTTGCATCAGGAAACACCACGTCCATTAAAATGGCCATAGGCTGGTGTTCATCTATTGCCTCCTCTAAATCTTCGGTAGAAAGCAAGGGAATAATGTTATATTCAAAATGTTTTGCTTGCTCTTTAATGAGTGTGACTAACAGTTCATCATCATCTACTACAATTACGGTGCAATTTTTAAAGTCTAAGTTTTCTTTATGATCGGTGTCTTTTGATTCTAAATTATGAATAGAGCTGGAAAAATTTTCGACAATAGAGGGACGACCACTGAGTTTTACCTCTGCTCTTAACGCAGAAATTAGCTCAATCAGTAATTTATACCATTTTAAATTTTCAGAGAATTTTGATAAGTCATCGCTTAAGGTTTCAATGGCTTTCGCTTTGGTATAAATTGAAGTGTGCTTAAACGTCCCCGCAGTTCCTGCAAGGCTATGAGATAATTGATTAATCTCTACTAAAAGTGGCTTATTTTTTTTATCATGAGGCGATAGAGTCGCATCTAATAATAAAATTAAACGACTGAGTTCTTTTACTTTTTCGCCTAATTTAGCCAAAAATGCAATTTGTAGTTCATCCATGCGCTTTAAGGTGGCTTCTAAATCATCAGACATGCTGAGTATCCCAGATAGCTTGAATTTGTTCGGCTAAAGTCATGGGGTCAAAAGGCTTGGAAATAATATCTATCGCGCCTAACTCTTTAAAGCCTTGGATTTCTTGATCCATGATTTTAGCCGTTAAAAAAATAATAGGAATATGTTTTAAATCGTCTTCTTGCCTTAATGCCGCCAAAGTTGCAGGCCCATCCATTACTGGCATCATCACATCCAGTAAAATCAATTGTGGTGAAAAAGAGCGAGCTAATTCAATAACGCCTTCACCAGAGTTACGGCTCGCTATTTCAAAACCGCCGATAGACTCGATTGCAAGTATCGCAATTTCTCTAATATCTTCTTCATCCTCGGCATATAAAATTTTTGTAAGCGTATTAGTTGACATAGTATTATTTTAAGTTAATTAAGCTTTTAATAGTTCCTACTAATTCATTATTACTGACTTTAGATTTAATTAAGGCAGCATCAACTCTATTGACAACATCTTCAGTAATAGATTCTCCTGAAAAAATAATAATGGGCGTAGTAGATAAGTGCGTATTCAAAAAGGGAAGAATATCTAAACCTGTTCCATCAGGTAAGCCTACATCTAAAATCACCAAGTCAAATGTTTCATCCTGTAAGAGCTTTTTAGCTTGCTGGAGTGTATTAGCAGAAACAACGGTAACTTTATCTTCTAATAATAAAGTCATTATTTGCGTTAAATCTTTATCATCTTCAACATAAAGGATTTTAGAGGCATAGTCGCCTTCTTTTTTAATAGACTCACTAATACTTTCAATTAAATGCTGTTGGTCAATCGGTTTTTCTATCCAATCAATAACTCTTAATCCTGAGGTAATATTATTGTTTTTTACATTATTCGCTTCTGCGGAAACAATAATAATCGGTAAATCTTGGGTATGTTCTTGATGTCTAAGCTCTTTGATAAGGGAAAGCCCATCTTGGCCTGGTAGACGAAGATCGACTGTCATGACATCAAAACTTTCGTTTAATAAAATTTCTTTTGCTTGTTCGGCAGAGCTGCAAGTCGTGACTAAAAAGGATTCTTGCTCAAGCATTAAGGCTATTAATTTAGCAATATCAGGTTCATCCTCTAATACCAATATTTTTCCTGCTACCTTTTTTGCAGCACTCAACGGCTCAGGGCTAGTTATTTTAGGTTTAGCGGGTTCTTGCCATGAAGGTAGAACAAAAAAGAAAGTGCTACCTTGTTGGTATTCACTTTCAAAATTAATTTGCCCACCATGATGCTCTACAATGGCTTTGGTGATATTTAACCCTAATCCCGTGCCGCCTTTTTTACGTGTGTCAGAAGAATCCACTTGAGAAAATTTTTGAAACATTTTCGCATGATATTCTTTCGGAATCCCTAAGCCATAATCAATAACTGAAACTTTGATGAAATTTTTATCTGCTTGTATTGTGATTTCAACTTGTCCATTTTTAGGTGAATATTTAGCCGCATTAGAAATTAAATTCGCCATCACCTGCATCAAACGATTATTATCGGCTTCGACAAAGTAATCTTCAGGTGAACCTAGTAAGATCACAGAAACTTGTAGGTTATTTGCATAAGATTGATTAGCTTCAATTGAGTCGCGGACAAGTTCAGTTAAATTCACTTTTACGACTTGTAAATCAATTTTTCCTGCTTGAATTTTTTCCACATCCAATAAATCATTCACCAGTAAAATCAAACGCTCGGTATTGTTGTGTGCTAACGTTACCATACGTTTGGCTTTTTCGGGTAATTCGCCCAAGACACCACTATTAACCATCCCCAAAGAACCTTTAATTGACGTTAAAGGCGTACGTAATTCATGGCTAACGGTAGAAATAAACTCGGCTTTCATCTGTTCCATCTGTTTGCGTTCTGAAATATCTCGAATAATTCCTAAAAAGCGATCTTCTTTATTCAATCCTAACTCATGAACAAACAGTTCAATTTTGAAAACTTCACCATTTTTACGTTGTGCTTCTAGTTCGCGTGATTTGCCAATAATTCTTTTCTGTTTAGTTTTAAGATAACGGGCTAAATAACTATCATGCAATTCAGTATAAGGGGAGGGCATAATTATGTTGATATTATGATTAATCAGCTCAGATTCAGAATAACCGAACATTGCTTCAACGGTTTTATTCACTGCATGAATAATTCCATGCTCATCAATAGTGACAATGGCATCGGAAATATTATCTAAAATTGCATTTAGCAGAGCTTCATTATTTATCATCGAAAATACCCTTTATTGAGTGAATAAAACTATCTACTCTTAAGTATAAAACTATCTGGTGATATAGCCAACAAAAAGCCTAATAGCATACTCAAAGCAAGGTTTATTTTAAT
>WTBX01000130.1 GCA_013138855.1 Methylococcaceae bacterium | reverse complement strand
GTTTATATAACGGCATTCCCCACCAGAGCAGAATTTAGAAAAAATGCAGCTGATATTGCATGGGAAACCGAAGTTTGGATTGCAGATAATCCAGATCATATGATTCATTTTAATGGTGACCGCTTTTTAGGTCCTCATCACTAAAGGTCAAAAATGTTTTGTTATCACTGTCAAGAAGCTAAAAAAAATAAAGCCTGCGATACTACAGGTATTTGCGGGAAAAAAGCCCCTTTATCTAGCCTGCACGATTTATTGGTGTATGTCTTAAAAGGTCTGTCTTTTTATGCGGTTAAAGCGCGGGAGCAAGGTATTGTTCAGCCACGCCTTGACCAGTTTACCGCGCAAGCCTTGTATGCCACCGTTACTAATGTCAATTTTGATAATGCTGAATTTGTACGCTTGATTAGTGAAGCGGTGCAACGTCGTAATGCCTTATGCAAAGAGTTGTTAGCGGTTTATCAACAGCAAGATTCAACCTTTGAAGAAAATCCTCCAGAAGAGGCTTTATGGCAATATGAAGCCATTGATGAAGCCGCGTTTATAAAACTCGGTGAGACCTTAACCGTTCCCTCTTTAGAGGGTGACAATAAAGACTATCATTGTTTGCGCGAGACATTAATCTATGGTGTAAAAGGTTTAGCGGCGTTAATCGAGCATTCCTTAGTATTGGGTTATGAAGATAAAGCGTTTTACGATTTTATTCATCAGGCGTTAGATTTTTCGCTTACGGAACATAGTCTCGAAGAGGCTTTAGCCATGAATTTACGTTGTGGTGAGTTGGGTTTAAAAGCGATGGCTTTATTGAATAAAGCCAATACCGAGATTTTCGGCCATCCTGTCCCTACTAAAATTCATACCGATGTTTGGGATAAACCTGCGATTTTAGTTTCTGGGCATGATTTGCAAGATATTGAAGAGTTACTGGAACAAACCGCTGGCACGGGTATAGATGTTTATACGCATGGTGAAGCGGTAGTGGCTCATGCTTACCCAAAATTTAAAAAGTTTTTTAATTTAGTCGGTAATTATGGTGGTGCGTGGCAAGATCAGAAAAATCAGTTTGCTAAGTTTAATGGTGCGTTGTTAGTCACCACTAATAGCTTGCAACAGGCTAAAAAGACTTATTTGGAAAAATTATTTACTACAGGTATGGTCGGTTGGGATGCGATTCCGCATATCGCCGATAGAAAATCTAAACAACCTAAAAACTTTGCTGCTTTAATCGAACAAGCTAAACAAAATCCACCTCCGACTTTATTAACCGAAAATACGATTACCACAGGTTATGGTTTACAAAGTTTATTGGCTTTAAAAGATGAGATTGCCAGTGCAATTCAAGCAGGCGCGATTAAACGACTTATCGTGATTGCAGGTTGTGATGGTCGTCATAAAGAACGTCGCTATTACACCCAATTAGCAGAAAGCTTGCCCGAAGATTGTGTGATATTAACCTGTGGTGAAACTAAATATCGTTTCAATAATTTAGAGCTAGGTGAAATAAACGGTATTCCTCGATTATTAGATGCAGGACAAAGTAATGATTTTTACGCGCTAATTACTTTTCTTCAAGCACTACAAAAAACTTTAGGTGCAGCCAATTTAAACGCGATGCCTGTATCATTTAATATTGCATGGTATGAACAAAAAACCATTGTGATGTTTTTGGCATTATTAGATTTAGGGGTGAAAAATGTGCGTTTAGGTCCTACGTTACCGCCGTTTTTTGATGAAGATATTTTAACCATGCTCACTGAAAAATATGCTTTGAAAGGCATTGATACTGTTGAGGCGGATATTGAAGCAATGTTGGCGGGCGAGTAATTTTTGAATTCAAGTGTGAAAGGTTAGATGTCAGCCATTAAAAAAACTGACATTTAGTTTTACCCTGAAATTTAAAGTAGATACATATAGACTGTTTCCACCAACTGATATTGAGGATACATTTCATGGGCGAGAGACACCTGGTTTACATTAGAATTAATGATAAAAGTCCTTTATCTAAAGAAGGCGAGGAACTTTATTATAATGGCAATGTTATAGGTCTTCATGTGCAGTGGTTGTTAGGCTATGATGCTTTCAATTGCCTTGTCAATATTCTTGATTTTCATAAAAAGAATTTAAATTTTTCGCCATTTCAACTAATGGCATCAGATTTTATGAATCGACAAAGTCCCGCTAGAAAATTTACTAATGCTGAAAAAGTTTTGCAAGCTCTCTATACGGTTTGCCCAATAACGGGGTTTTGGGAAAATAGTGCGTCAATATTGGATAAAGATAATTTTTTCTATAATGATAATAATACGGGGATTACGGTGGTTGATTTTTTAGATTTCAATGAACCACGGTACTGTTTTATTAATCCTAATACTCTTTTCGTTGATAGCAATGTTGGCAGTTTAACGCCTTGTCATCCATTAGATGCGCAAATGTATTTAAGTGCTTTTGGTCAACCACCAGAGATATGGGAAGATGGACATTTAGAGTGCTTGCTTGAGAAAATATCTAAGGTAAAGGTTCTGAGCAAAGAGCAATTGTTTGATATTTTTTTACCTAATAATGGTTTGAGTTATGATAAAAAAATAACTCAGATACAAGATTTTTTAGGAATAGAGTACAAGTCTTGACACTTCATGTATCGGTGCGTGCTAAGCGTAATCCTTTTGCCTTTTTTCAGGGTGTCGACGATAGGTTCGTAAGTATTCACCTCCCCCTTTGGAAAAGGGGGATTGAGGGGGATTTATTTAATAAAATCTCCCCTAACCCCTCTTTTTTAAGAGGGGGACTGAACACTTACATAGGTTCTGCTAATTCGGGTGGGTGTTTTTTAATCGTTCCCACGCAGGAGCGCGAGGGAACGATTAAAGTTAAAAAGGGAAATTAGGAACAGCGACTTTAGTTGTGGAAACGCTTACAATCTCCACCAAGATTTTTAATAGCAAGGATATAGTGTACTTTAACGCTTCCGCGACTAAAGTTGCGGTTTCGAAATCTAAAATGTTCCACATGAAACATATAAAAAACCTCGTAGGTTTTGAAAACCTACGAGGTTTGATGTGATTTAAGCGGCTCTTTTATGCGCCCAGTAAAATAACCCTGCCCCGATTATTATCATCGGAGTGGAGAGTATCTGCCCCATTGTTAACCAGTCTAAGGCTAGATAACCTAGATGCGAATCAGGCAATCTATAAAATTCTACAAAAAACCGAAAACATCCATATAGGCATAAAATTAAACCTGTGGGAGCCATCGTCGGGCGTTGTTTATTGGTGTAAATCCATACAATAATAAATAACACTAAACCTTCTAAAAAGGCTTCGTATAATTGTGAAGGATGACGCGGTAACGAGCCGCCATTTGGAAACATCATACCCCATGAAACATCGGTGGTTTTGCCCCATAATTCCCCATTAATAAAATTACCGATGCGCCCTAGCCCTAAGCCAATCGGTGTTAATGGGGTGATAATATCGGTGAGTTGCAACATGGTGCAGTTGTGTTTTTTGCCAAATAACCACATTGCTACAAACACACCTAACATGCCGCCATGAAACGACATCCCGCCTTGCCAGATTTTAAATAATATTAAGGGGTTATCTAAAAATAGTCCGAAGTTATAAAATAAAATATAACCAAAGCGACCGCCTAAAATCACCCCTAATGCGCCGTAATAAACTAAGTCTTCTATGGCTTCGGGCTTAACGGGTGAATAGGGTTGTTTGGCGCGGTATTGTCCTAAAAAATACACAGCTGCAAAGCCTAATAGATACATTAAGCCGTACCAGTGGATTTTGACAACCCCTAAATCTAATGCGACTGGGTCAATATTTGGATAACTCAACATGATTACACGTCCAAATTACTAACGTCTAAGGCATTTTTAACGATGAAATCACGACGCGGTTCAACGACATCGCCCATTAAGGTGGTGAAAATTTCATCGGCGGCAATCGCATCTTCAATTTTAACTTGTAACATACGACGAGTATTAGAGTCCAATGTCGTTTCCCAAAGCTGATCGGGATTCATTTCTCCCAGTCCTTTATAACGCTGAATATGTTGTCCTTTTTTAACTTCGCGCATCATCCATTCAAAAGCTTGTTTAAAGTTGCTAACCGATTGTTGACGTTCGCCACTTTTCATTACGGAGTTTTCAGTAAATAGCCCTGCTGTGTCGGTCGCATATTGGGCAATTTTTTGATAATCACCGCTATTAAAAAAGCTCGGTTTAATGACGAAAATCTTATCAATACCATGTAAGCGTTTATTGATCGTGACATGGTAGTCATCACTATCCTGATAAGTTAACGTCAGTGTAAATACAGCCGAACTTTCTTTATTCGCATTCAGCATGTCTTCAAAGCTTTTAACCCATGCTAAAAACTGCACCTGATTGCCTAACAACTCATGACCTACCGCAGGCATATAAGTTAAATAATCTAAAAACAATTCGTCATAACGATTGCTTAGACTTTTAACCACTTGAGTAACCGTGATAAATTCTTGCGCTAATTTTTCTAATCCCGCACCTTGAATTATCGGGGTATCTTCATCCGTTTGTAATTGTGCTTTAGCTAACGCCATCTGAATTAAATACTCATTTAGTTCAGCATCATCTTTTACATAATGTTCTTGCTTACCTTTTTTAACCTTATATAACGGCGGTTGTGCGATGTAGATATAACCGCGCTCGATCAACTCAGGCATTTGTCTGTAGAAGAACGTGAGTAACAAGGTGCGAATGTGTGAGCCATCCACGTCCGCATCGGTCATGATGATAATGCGGTGATAACGTAATTTATCGGGATCGTATTCGTCTTTACCAATGCCGCAACCTAAGGCGGTAATTAAGGTGCCGACTTCTTCCGAGGAAATCATTTTGTCGAAGCGGGCTTTTTCGACGTTAAGAATTTTTCCTTTTAACGGCAAAATAGCTTGCGTGCGTCTGTCTCTGCCTTGTTTAGCAGAACCGCCCGCAGAGTCCCCTTCCACTATGAATATTTCTGATAATGCAGGATCTTTTTCCTGACAATCTGCTAACTTACCGGGTAGACCAGCAATATCCAGCGTAGTTTTACGGCGCGTCATTTCTCGCGCTTTTCTGGCTGCATCTCGCGCTCTTGCCGCATCAATAATTTTATTGACGATAGTTTTGGCGATTTGCGGTTGTTCGAGTAAAAACTCTTGCAACTTCTCATTCATGGTCGATTCGACTAAGGGTCTAACTTCCGATGAAACCAGTTTATCTTTAGTTTGTGACGAGAATTTAGGATCAGGCACTTTAACTGATAATACCGCCGTCAAACCTTCACGCGCATCATCGCCCGTCGTTGAAACCTTTTCTTTTTTCGCTAAACCATTCGTTTCGATATATTGATTAATCGTGCGTGTCAACGCGCCACGAAAACCTGCTAAATGCGAGCCGCCATCACGTTGCGGAATATTATTGGTATAACAAAAAATATTTTCTTGATAGGAATCATTCCATTGCATTGCCACCTCAACCACTACGTCTTCTTTTTCTGCGGTGAAATGAAATACATCAGGAAATAACGGTGTTTTGTTTTTATTTAGATGCTGAACAAACGCACTGATACCGCCTTCAAACTCAAACACATCTTCTTTATCGGCGACGCGCTCATCTTTTAAAGAGATGCGTACCCCTGAATTTAAAAATGATAATTCGCGCAGACGTTTAGCGAGAATGTCATAATGAAACTCGACATCACCAAAGGTTTCAGTGCTAGGTTTAAAGGTAATTTTAGTACCCGTGCTGTGCGCGTCACCAACAACCGCTAACGGAGCTTGCGGCTCTCCCATTCTATATTCTTGCTGATGCTGCTTGCCATTTTTACGAATTTCTAAGGTCATGCATTCCGACAAGGCATTTACAACCGAAACACCGACACCGTGTAAACCGCCTGAAACTTTGTAGGAATCATCATCAAACTTACCGCCTGCATGAAGCACGGTCATAATGACTTCTGCGGCTGAGCGACCTTCTTCTTCATGAATATCGACAGGAATTCCACGTCCATCATCACTCACGCTGACCGAACCGTTTGTATGAATCACCACATCCACACCTTTACAATACCCTGCTAGTGCTTCATCAATCGAATTATCGACAACCTCAAACACCATGTGATGCAAGCCCGTACCGTCATCAGTATCGCCAATATACATCCCCGGCCGTTTTCTAACTGCATCCAGTCCTTTTAATACCTTAATATTAGAACTATCATACTCGTTGTTATTCTCTGCCATATCGCTTCCAGTTATTCCGTTGACAATGTTTCACGTGAAACATTTATGTTTACGTTATTTTAAATAGTATCTGCTGTGATTGATTAATGTTTCACGTGAAACATTTTGTAAATAGCATGAAGATGTTGCCTTATGCCAATCAGCCGCCTATTTTACCATTTTATGAGCAGAGATAAGCAGCTTTAAAAAGCTTTATTATTTAAAGCTAACAAGGGTTTATAACTTAATGTTCTACATGAAACATTCAGCTAAATAGTTATTGAATAATTTAGTAGAGGAAATGCAACTTTAGTCATGTAAACGCTGATAAAATCAGGAATATGGAGTCGCGACTTTTAGTCGCGCACGAGACCTAAAGACATCTTCAAAACCTATAAATTAGATAGATTAAAATAAGATTGTTTTAAAATTCATGCATGAAACTTCGTGCGCGACTAAAAGTCGCGCCTCCGTATATCAAAACATTTCACGCGAAACATAGCATCATTTCCTTATTTATTGAGAACCTCCTTCTGTGTCAACCTTAGCGCAATTACCTAAATACCTGAATATTCCTAAAAGTCCCGAAGCACTTAAACAAGCACAGCGATTATTTCATGGGCGCGGTCATGCTTATAAAGGCTTGCATCATGTCACTATAGATTGGCTGCCGCCTGTTGTTTTGATTACCCTATTTGAGCCTGAAATGGATAGCGAGATAAAGCAACTTGCCAACACCCTAATCACACAGTTACCCGCGTGTAAAAGCGTACAGCTTCAACATCGTTATCAACGTTTAGGTGAGATTGATATTATTGATGGCGAGACGATTCAGCAACTCAACATTAGGGAAAATAATTTACAGTTTCAACTTAGTTTAGGTAAATCCAAAAATACAGGTTTGTTTCTGGATATGGCAAACGGTCGCGAATGGGTGCAACAACACAGTAAAGATAAGCGCGTGCTTAATTTATTTTCCTACACTTGTGGCTTTTCTGTTGCTGCGATTGCAGGTAATGCCAAATCGGTGTTAAATGTTGATATGAGTAGTGCGGCTCTGAATGTAGGGCGAGAAAACCACCGCTTAAATCAACATTCATTAGAGGGCGTGAGTTTTGAAAAACTTAATATTTTCAAATCATTTGGACGTTTAAAAAAACGGGGTGAGTTTGATTTATTAATATGTGATCCGCCCACTTTTCAAAAAGGCAGTGTTGATATTCAGCGTGATTATCCGAAAATATTTCGTCG
>WTBX01000142.1 GCA_013138855.1 Methylococcaceae bacterium | reverse complement strand
AATTCATCTGAGGCTTGTTTCCATGTTGCTTCTGAAATCATCGTATAAGACCCAAAAAATTTATTCGCGCCTTCAAGCCTTGCCGCCAAGTTTGCAGAGTCACCAATCATGGTGTAATCAAAACGATTAGTCGAACCAAAATTACCCACAACCACTTCGCCACTATGAACCCCAATACGCATGTGTACCCATGAACCTGTGCGCTGATAAAACTCTTCACGACGTTCTGCCAGTTTGCGCTGACATAATAACGTCGCTCTACAAATACGCACCGCATGATCTAATTGCAACACAGGCGCGTTCCAAAAAGCGATAATGGCATCCCCTTCATATTTATCTAGCGTTCCCCCATTATCATCCATAATAATATCGGTCATATCGGTTAGATATTCATTAAGCATTTGCACTAATTCTTCGGGAGATAATTTTTCGGAAATTGAAGTAAAGCCCTCAATATCAGAAAAAAAGATACTCAACTCGCGTTTTTCTCCACCCAGCTTTAAATTATCGGGGTTATCAAGAATTTGATTAATGACATCGCCACTTAAATATTGATTAAAGGCACTGCGGATAAAACGTTTTTGTTTGCCTTCCGAAATGTAATTAAAGGTAATTGCGCTTAAAATGGCAAAAATGACAATAATTTCAGAAGGAACGATATACCACCAATAATTTAATTCATAAACGCTAAAACCAATGATGATCGGAAGTGCAACAAAAAAGGACGAATAAAAAGTTAAAGATATGATCCTACTGCTAGATAACAACATATAGCTCGTCATCATTGCCAGTAAAAAACAAACACTTAAAAATATTGGCTTGGGGACATTTTTAATGCTGTCCTGAGCTAATAAATTGTCTAGTAGGGTTGCATGGACTTCCACACCAGGGTAATCACCACTGACAGGGGTTGGACGTAAGTCTTTTAAACCCGGTGCGCTAAAGCCAAAAAAGACATATTTATCTTTAAATATATTAAGATCTATCGGGCTTTTTTCGCCCGCTTGTAAACGTAGTTCAGCTTGAATAATGGCGGCTGCATTAAAACTTTGATGTGTTCCTGATGCACCACGAAATTTTAAAATAACGCGATCTTGATTATCGGTAATGACTTTATTCTTACCCAGCAAAAAGCCGTCATCAAATGTTAAAGATTTATTGGGTTTATCAAATAAGAAAGCCGCTAGCCCCATAGAGGGTAAGACTTGATTATCAAATAAATAAAATAAAGAAAAACGCCTAAATACGCCATCGCTATCAGGGCTTTCGTTGACATGCGCCAGCATAGGACTGGCTTTTGCGAGAATATTTATTGGAAAAGTCGCTTCAAATTTTGCAGCGTGACGACTTAGATACTGTTGTAGCCAAAGATTTACGTTGTTTAATTTAACAGGACTTGGAGAAACTTGCGGCGGCCATTGTTTTTGCTGTTGCTTTTGTCTACCTAAAAAAACCCCCATGATGACAGGATTGTTAGTAATTGCTGCGGCAAACTGCTGGTCATCTTCTACACCATAGAGCGAAGCTTCACTATAAATAACATCAAAAGCAATGACTTTTGCATCGGCTCGTTGTAGAAAGTTGATGATTAGCCCATAGACTTCACGCGGCCACGGCCATGATAAACCATTGACGGAAGCCCCCCAGTCTAAACTCGCCTGATCTAATAAAATCACTTTGATTTCATCGGTAGCAGGCGAGGGTTTTGCTAATAATCGTTGTCGCCATGACCACGTAGAATATTCCCACTGCTCTAATAGTTTTCCATATTGCAATATTTGAATTAATGAAATTGCAATCACCGAAATTAATAAAGCATATTGAAACTTCTTAAACCACTTCATGACTTAAAGGTTATTAGTTATGCGAATGGTCGTCCTCATTACTATGATTGTCGTTGAAATTTAGTCGCGTTTTGAATCGCGCGGTTCTATTGCTTGCAAGTGGATTTGTTGGCTGCGCATTAATTAAACTGCTGATTTCACTGATTCTGTCATCCATATCAGGATGCGTTGCAGCAAAGCCTTTTGAATGACCTGCCGTTTTCACTTTCATGCGCTTTAATACTCGCAGTAAACCGTTTGCGTCATAACCTGATGCTTGCAGAATCTTTACGGCACTTTCATCCGCTTCACTTTCCAAGCTGCGACTATAACCACTGTTCATCATTGTTTGAGTCATATCATCTATACTGCCTTCAAATTGGCGAGTCAGACTAGTAATTTGATAAACGCCTGTTTGTTTCGCCCCTTCTGTCGCCAACGTAGTTAAAGCAGAAGTTAAACGACTACCTTCGATAGATTTTAAGGCGTGAGAATGTAACACATGACCAATCTCATGCGCTAAAACGGCAGCTAAATCATCTTCGTTTTCACATAAGGCTAACATGCCTTTAGAAACAAAAATAAAACCGCTAGGGGCTGCAAACGCATTAACTTCATCGGTTTCTAAAATAAGAAAATGATAGTTAGCATACTCTTCAGGTTTTTCAGAAGATAAGACTAAGGTTTTGCCAATAAGATTTAAATAACGGTTTTCACTGGGATGATCTTGAGCCTGATATTTGTCAACAATGGTTGCACCAACGGCACGCCCTAAATAGTATTCCTGCTCAGGCGTTATATCTTGAAATGTTTTTTCGGCTTTTTTTGCAACCGTAGTAAGTGATTTTGCTTGTCCTGAAGTAATGACACCTGTTCTTGAGGCGATTTCCGCACCAATGCCAACCACTTTGCCACAGGCGGTAAGACTTAACGTAATCGCGAGGGGTAGTATTAATCGTTTCATCATAATCACCGTGTTGTCACCTTAAAGTCACTTTTTGAGGCAAACTGTTCTAGCTCAGCCCCTGTAATTTCAACTTTTTCCATTTTATCTATCCACGCATAGCCGAGACTACCATGTTGACTTCTGTAGGCTTTTTCAACATCTGAATTAAATCCTTTACCCGCTAAGCTTACTTCTTCACCCGAAACCGAATGATCCAAAATTTCTCCAGCATGTAGTTTTAACTGTGACTGTACTAAGGCAGAAACATGCATCCAGCCTTGATTTGAGCCAAACTTAACTAATCGCCACGCACCTTTTTTTTCAATAACATCAACCGAACCTTGATGCGAAACATTGGTGATAATTTTGCCCAAAAAAGACGGAGTGCTACGGATAGGGGCTTTTTCTATCTGTACGGTTAACGATTCCGCTAAACCGAATGTAGGCACTAACAATAATAAAAGCCCTGCAAAGGCATTTTTTTTGTTCATAAACAAACTCCTGAGGTTGCTTAAAATTAAGAGATATATTAAAAGGATAACACTA
>WTBX01000077.1 GCA_013138855.1 Methylococcaceae bacterium | reverse complement strand
ATGGCTTACATCCTGATTTTGTCACTTTCTATGCTGATTGTTATCACGAAGTAAAACCCATTACCTCAGGCTACCGAATCTGCTTGATTTATAACCTTGCTATTGCCAATCGAAAAAAGCAACCGCTATTGTCAGACCAATCTAACACGAGTCAGCAAGTTGATAATTTTGTACAACAATGGGTTACAGAAAAACAAACTAATCCCACATTAACTTATTTGCTAGAGCATAGTTATTCAGAAGAAAATCTCTGTTTAGGCAATCTTAAAAATGGTGATTTTGCCAAAGCCTCTGTGCTATTAAACGCCGCAGAAAAAAACGGCTGCCAAGCTTTCTTATGTTTAGTGACTTACTACCGTAATAGTTATGGTAGTACGCCTTACCATGGTAGATATTCTTACGACGAGGAAGTAGATGAAAGTGATTTTGAAGAATGTGATGTGAGTGACGAAGAAATTTACGCACATGCTTTTATAACGTCTAAGGGGGAAAAAATAACCATAAAAAAATTACACTTAGATGAAGATGAATTGCTTGCAAACATTCCTTTGCTAGATGGCGAAAGTAAATGTTCTATTTCAGAAGCGACAGGTAATGAAGGGGCGACTAAAGAGCTTTGGTATCATCGCGGCGCGGTGATTATCTGGACAATGGAGCGTCAGCTTGAAACTATCAACAAAATGGATATAGATTACAAGCTCTATTTTTTCAAAAAGTTTATTCAAGAACAAGATTTATCAGTCGGAAATCATCGTCAACAAATTATTTCATTAGCCAGCAACATTATTGAACAACAAATACAACATGATACAACCGATATCTCTCAAGAGTTAATAGCCATTGGGGATATTGAATTACTTAAAAAATTTGTTCATAAAAAAATAAAATCTAGATTTTATTCCACATTAATTAATATTGATAATGAAATATTCATTAACATTGCAGAGTCTTGTGGATGGCAACATTTTGAGCATGAGCTTGATGAGTATCTAACGCCTGAATATAATGCCATTGAATGGTTAAGCTCTCTTTTACTCATCAAAGGACTTTCTGATAAAGGCAAAACCATTATTAAAAAATGGTTAACTAACTTGTGGAAACCTTCGTTAGAACACAAATTAACGCAGGAGAAAATAGAGAACGTATTATATAGCGTTGCTTTACTTAAACTTAATACAATAGGTGAAGAACTGTTTGAGTTTTTATCGCTCAAAACCCCTTCTCTTACACAAACCTATGTACCAGCCATACTTAATGTTGTTGATAAACTTAAAGGGCAAGATTATGACTCTTTAATAATGACTAAATTTATTGAAGATGCTTGTCAAAAACTTCAAGTAGGTTTTCCATCAGCCCCTGTTGAAGCGAGTGACTTTTCTCGTGATGGAAGCTTGAAATGTACTTGTAAATTTTGCGCTCAAATCAATCAATTTTTACCGAATCCAGAACAAAGTGATGCTCGCATTAGCAAAACTTTAAAAAGAAATTTAATTCATATTGGAGATGAAATTCAAAAAAGTGGTGTTGATTTAGAGATTATTATTTCTCGTAGCCCTCCTAAATTTGAGGGGCTGTGTAAAAAGAATCAAAAAAGCTATGAGAGAAAACTGAGCTTATTTAATGGGGTTCAAACCATGATAAAAGCTTTGCAGCGTAGTTAGTGTATGGAGGCTTAACCATCCGCCCTTCGACTAGGCTCAGGACGAACGGTTGGCGCATTCCCAAACTCTGTTTGGGAATGCCTATTAATCAAGCTCCGCTTGATGAATAGAAAGCAATTACTGAATATTTAAAAACACCAAGCAGAGCTTGTCGGTATGCGTTCCCAAACAGAGTTTGGGAACGAGATAAAATTAGGGCGGCGTAATATCAGTTAATTATGAACTAGATGAATGAAAAGCATCCGCATAAATATCTTCTAAATTAGCACCTTTTAAAAAAACCTGCGTTTGCATTTGTTTAACCATTTCAGGATGACCGCAGACATAAACGCGCCAGCCATTTAAATTGTTATAAGTTGAAAGCGCGACCTCGTGAACTCGACCTTGGCTATATAAACCTAAATGCTCATCTTTATAGTCTCCTGAAACACAGGCGGTATAATTAAAATTGTTATTCTCAGAAACCAACTGTTGTATTTGTTCTCTTAAATACAAACCCTCAGCATCTCGACTTCCATGAAATAAATGAATAGCTCCTTTATGCGCTTGCCTTAACGCATCTTGCAAAATGCCATAAAGCGGTGCTAAACCACTGCCTGTTCCCACCAAAAGCAAACCTTGCTCTTGTCTTTCGGTATTATAAAAACAATTGCCTAAGGCGGATGAAGCAGAAATATTATGCCCAACCTCTAAATCATGATAAACCCAACTACCAAAACGCCCATTAGGTAATAAGCGAATTTGTAGCTCAAGATGCTGCTCTTCATTAGGAATATTGCTAATTGAATAACTACGAACCGTGTTATCAGGTGATTTCAAATTAATAAATTGTCCTGACTTGAAGGTAAATTCCTTGCCATGCGATAAACGCAATAATAAGGTATCGCGATTAAGCATTTCCTTTGCCAATACTTCAAATTCATGGACAAAATCAAGCTGTTCAATCGCGTCGATTTCCATATCCTGTTCTGGCTTACATAAACACGATAAGAAATGATTTTGTTGTTTTTGATTTTCTCGTAAACCCTCTTGCGCAGCATCAGGCGGAGAGGTATCAACACTCTGCATCACGCAGCTTTGACAAACCCCCTGCCGACAACCATGAGGAATACTAATATTTTCTCTTAATAAGGTATCTAATACGGTTTCATTTTCTCGGCAAATATAATCATGCTGCTTATAGCTTAGTATAGCCATATTCAATAAACCTCCTCATCACTAAATGAGTCATAAAGGTATCTACTTTAAATTTCAGGGTATTGGAAACGCGACTTTAAGTCGCGCACGAATTATGTTTACTCAAACTATAGAAGGGACACACTGCGCGACTAGAAGTCGCGTTTCCGTTAAGGTAGATACTCATAAAGAATACTCCACACGATTATATTTTTCAGTCTATGACTCTTTAAAAAAATATAATCGTGCCAAGTAAATGATGCTCTATAAACCTAAAACATCGTCATGAGTGCTACCCGCGATAACCATCACTTGAGCTATTAAATCAGCAGGCACTTCCATTTCTTCTAAAGTCGCTTGTAAATGACCTGCAACCGCGCCAAAGTGAGCTTCATTTAAACCTTTTTTGACTAACGGGGCATGAGCTGCACGCATATCTTCTCCCGTATAATTATTAGGTCCGCCAAACGCCATCGTTAAAAAAGAGCGTTGTTTAGCCATTTGTTGGTTCATGTCAGTGTTATCAAAAAACTGACTAATACTGTCGTCTTGTAAAACTTTACGATAAAAAATATTAACTGCTGTACTAACAGCTCCTGCACCACCTAGTTTTTCATATAGCGAATCGCTCATAAATATTCCACATCAGTAATCGTTAAAAAAGATAA
>WTBX01000419.1 GCA_013138855.1 Methylococcaceae bacterium | reverse complement strand
GTAATTTTGAAGGACGACAAGGTTATGGCGGGCGCACGCATTTAGTCAGTCCAGCAATGGCGGCAGCGGCAGCAATTGCTGGACATTTTGTGGATGTTAGAACAATGACAGCGGAGGTTTAATTATGAGAGCATTTACTACCTTAACTTCAATTATCATGCCTTTAGATAGGGCGAATGTCGATACTGATGCCATTATCCCTAAGCAATTTTTAAAATCCATTCGTCGTAGTGGTTTCGGTGTATTTCTATTTGATGAATGGCGATACACGGATAGAGGCGAGCCAGATATGGATTGTACTGATCGTCCGTTAAACCCTGATTTTGTTTTGAATCAACCACAATATAAAGGCGCGGAGATTTTATTAACCCGCGAAAATTTTGGTTGTGGTTCATCGCGTGAACACGCACCGTGGGCTTTGGAAGACTATGGCTTTAGAGCAATTATCGCTCCTAGTTTTGCGGATATTTTCTACAATAATTGTTTTAAAAATGGATTATTGCCGATCGTCTTAACTACGGAACAAGTTGATAGTTTGTTTAACTCTCTAGCAGATGAAGATACGTTTACCATTGATTTAGATACACAAACGATTATCACGCCTAAAGGTGAGACTATTGCGTTTGAAATAGATGAAAATCGTAAACATCGCTTATTAAATGGTTTAGATGATATTGCGCTGACGTTACAACAAGCTGATGACATTAAAGCTTATGAGAAACAACGCGCCAAACGTGCGCCGTGGTTATTTACATAGATAAAGGTTTAAAGATAAATGACAAGAAAAATAGCAGTATTAGCAGGCGATGGCATCGGCCCTGAAATTGTCGCCGAGGCGCGAAAGGTGTTGGATTTTTTAAATACCGATATGGATTTAGAGTTAAGCTTTGAAGAGGGCTTAATCGGTGGAGCAGCTTATGATGAACATAGTTCACCCTTTCCTGCACCAACTGTTGATTTAGTGAAAGGTGCGGATGCTATCTTATTTGGTGCTGTGGGTGGTAAAAAATGGGAATCCTTAGATATTTCTGTACGCCCAGAAAAAGGTCTCTTAGGTTTGCGTTCTGAATTAGAGCTATTTTCAAACTTGCGTCCTGCTCTACTTTATCCGCAATTAGCCGATGCTTCGACGTTGAAGCCAGAAGTAGTCTCAGGGCTAGACTTAATGATTGTGCGTGAATTAACAGGCGGCATTTATTTCGGTCAACCGCGAGGCGTTAAAATTTTAGAAAATGGTGAAAGACAAGGGTTTAATACTTTGGTTTATAGCGAGTCTGAAATTCGTCGTATCGGACATTCTGCTTTTAAAATTGCCCAAAAACGTAACAAAAAATTATGTTCGGTAGATAAAGCTAATGTGTTGGAGTGTACTGAATTATGGCGCGAAATAATGGATGATGTGGCTAAAGATTATCCTGATGTTGAACTTTCGCATATGTATGTTGATAATGCCTCCATGCAATTAGTTCGCGCACCGAAACAATTTGATGTGATGGTTACAACGAATATGTTTGGCGATATTTTATCGGATACCGCAGCGATGCTGACAGGTTCAATCGGTATGTTACCTTCTGCTTCCTTAGATGCCAATGGTAAAGGTATGTACGAGCCTATTCATGGTTCTGCGCCTGATATAGCAGGGCAGGGCATAGCTAACCCTTTAGCGACCATTTTATCGGCAGCGATGATGCTACGTTATACCTTTGATTTAGGCGCGGCGGCAGACAGAATTGAAACAGCGGTGAATGATGCTTTAGATAAAGGTGTGCGGACTAGCGATATTTATTCGGATGGCATGACTAAAGTTAGCACCTCGCAAATGGGCGATGCAGTTTTAGCAGAATTGAAATAATACAAAATTAGACCTCAGGGATTTTAAAAACTTCTGAGGTCTTTAAAAACGGAGTAAAAGAGTGAGTAAAACGTATGATGTTGCCGTAGTTGGCGCAACAGGTGCTGTAGGCGAAGCTATGTTGGAAATTTTAGAACAGCGTAATTTCCCTGTAGGAAAAGTCTATGCCTTAGCGAGTAGTCGTTCAGCAGGTAAACGCATCCCTTTTAAAGGTGAATCTTTAAAAGTTGAAGATTTAGCTGAATTTGATTTTTCTAAAGTACAAATTGGCTTATTTTCACCAGGTGCATCGGTATCAGCAGAATATGCTCCAAAAGCGGCGGCTGCGGGATGTGTTGTCATTGATAATACCTCGCAATTTCGTTATGACGATGATATTCCTTTAGTTATTCCCGAAGTGAATCCTGAAAAAATAGCGGATTATAAAAATCGTGGCATTATCGCTAACCCGAACTGTTCAACGATTCAAATGTTAGTTGCCTTAAAACCGATTTATGATGCCGTAGGCATAGATAGAATCAATGTAGCGACTTATCAGGCCGTTTCGGGGACAGGTAAAGAAGCGATGCAAGAATTGGCAAAACAAACCGCTAATCTTTTAAATGCTAAACCTATTACCGCTGAAGTGTATCCCAAGCAAATTGCTTTTAACCCTATTCCGCAAATTGATGTGTTTATGGATAACGGTTATACCAAAGAAGAAATGAAAATGGTGTGGGAAACTAAAAAAATTCTAGGCGATGATTCCGTTAAAGTAAATGCAACAGCGGTTAGAGTGCCTGTGTTTTTTGGGCATTCAGAAGCGATACATATCGAAACAAAAACTAAGATAGATGCACAAACGGTAAAAGAATTATTGCAAAAAGCATCGGGTATTACGGTAATAGATGAACGTGAAGATGGAAGTTACCCTACCGCAGTAACAGAATCTGCTGGGAATGATGATGTTTATGTCGGACGGATAAGAGAAGATATTTCGCATCCGCAAGGCATTGATTTATGGGTGGTTGCTGATAATGTCAGAAAAGGGGCTGCATTAAATAGTGTTCAAATTGCAGAAGAGCTGGTAAAAAATTACATCTAGTCTAAGATTAGAGAGTATATATTTTTGACTGTTCGCGGAAAAGACTGTGGTAAATATTTGGAAGGAGAGCAAAGTGCGCAATTTAACTAAAGCTTTAGCGGCTGTATCACTGCTAGCACCTGCTAGTGGGTATGCGTTAGGGGTTGGAGGAATTAAATTGCACTCAGCTCTTAATCAAAAATTAAGAGCTGAGATTGCATTGGTTGTTTCCGCTGCTGCGGGAGAAAATGTTGATGATATCAAGGTGCGTCTTGCCCCTCCTGATAAATTCGATGAAGCGGGAGTAAAGTGGAGCTACTTTCTTTCAAAAATAAAATTTACTCCCATAAAGAAATCCAACGGGGCTGTTGTTATTAAATTAACTTCAAGCGAGCCTTTAAAAGAACCTTTTTTGGATTTCTTAGTTGAAGTAAATTGGGCTAAAGGGAGTCTTTATAGAGAATTTACGGTTTTGCTTGATCCGCCGTCTACTTATGCTCAGCCAATTGCACCTATTTATAAATCCCCTGCTAAAAAAGATAGCCCGTTAAAAAAGAGAGTTGAGCCAGCGGCAAAAAAAGCAGCCGCTCCGCAGCTTAAGCAGCCTTTAGTGGAGAGTGATCCTTTTGCGGCTAATGTTGCAACACCGTCGGTCACAACGACACCTTTCCCTGTTGAAACGGCACCCACAACTGCTAATTTGGATACTTTTGTTGTAGAAAAGCCAAGTAAACAGGGAATGGTTGTTGAAAATAAGCAAAAAACAACGGCTCTTAAGAAACCTCTTGAAACTTCAAAGAAAACAGCACTTAGTAAAAAAACGGTCTCTACAGTAACTGATAAAGATGGTTCTATTAAAGCTCCAGTGCTTGCTGTTAAAACACCAGTGGTTGCTGTTAGTTCTAACGCTAAAGAATATGGTCCTACTCGGAAAAAAGCCACATTGTATCGCGTGGCAGCAGAAGTAAATTCTTATACTGACGTTTCTGTACAGCAGATGATGTTAGCTATTTATAAAGCTAATCCAGATGCTTTTTATGCAAAAAATGTTAATGCTTTAAATGCGGGACAAATTTTAAAAATTCCGAATAAAGAAGCCATTTTGAAAATGTCTCGTGATGAGGCAACAGCCGAATTTAGACGACAAAATAAACGTTGGAAAGGTGTTGTTTCTCCTGCAAAGAAAAAAAAGTCTTCTCAAATAAAAAAAAACTCACGCTCTAAGCTGGTAATAAAGGCACCTGATAAAACAAAAATTTCTAAAAAAACACCAGTTGCTACGACTGTAAAATCTAAAGCTTTAGAAAAAGATGCTGCAAAGCTTACTAATGCTAATCAAGATTTAAAGATTCGCCTAGAAAAATTGCAAGAGCAATTAGAAAAGGTTCAGAAAATATTGGTGTTAAAAGATAAGCAGCTAGAGCTTTTGAAAAAAAATCTGGATGCGAAAACTGTAACTGACGCGAAGGCAAATGCAAAAGCTGCGGCAGATGCAGAGGCTGCCGCTGCTGAGTTAAAAGTGGCTCAAGATAAAGCGGCAGCTGAATTGAAGGTCTCTCAAGACAAGGCCGCAGCGGATGCTAAAGCGGCAGCCGATGCGAAAATAGCAGAAGCAAAAACAGCTGAGGAAAAGGCCGCAGCAGAAGCTAAAGCAGCCGAGTTAAAAGCTGCTCAAGAAAAAGCTGCGACAGATGCAAAAGCAGCCGCCGATGCGAAAGCGGCGGCGGATGCGAAAGCAGCAACCGATGCAAAAGTGGCGGCAGACGCAAAAGCAGCAGCGGATGCAAAAACAGCAGCGGATGCGAAAGCGGCAGCGGATACGAAAGCGGCGGCAGATGCAAAAACAGCAGCGGATGCGAAAGCGGCGGCAGATGCAAAAACAGCAGCCGATGCGAAAGCAGCGGCAGATGCAAAAATAGCAGCGGATGCGAAAGCTGCGGCAGACGCGAAAATAGCTGAAGCAAAAACAGCAGAAGAAAAGGCAGCAGCCGAAGCCGCAGCCGCAGAATTGAAAGCTACTCAAGAAAAAGCGGCGGCAGATGCAAAAGCGGCAGCGGATGCAACCGCTTCAAAAGTTCCTGAGCAAACAGATTTAGCTAAGATAGCTTCTTTAGATATTGAGACGGCTAAAAAAAGGCTTGCTGAGCTAGAAGCTAAAATTGAGACCGCTAAAGGAATTAAAGGTGTTGCAGATTTAGAGTTAGCAAGAAATGCAGAAGAGAATGCTAAAGAGTTAGCGGCACTTGAAGCAAAAAAATCTAAAAATAAAGCTGATCTTGAAAAAATTGAAGCTTTAAGCATTCAAATTCAAGCTGATGCAGAGGCCAAAGCTAAAGCTGATATTGAGGCTAAAGTAAAATCTGATGCAGAAGCTAAAGAAATTGCAGCATTAAGAAAAGTTATTTCTCCGCCTGAAAAAAAACCTATAGTTAAGAAAAAAATTGTTCCAGTAGCTGAGCCTGTTGAAGAAGATATTTTTACAAACCCTTATTATTTGGGGATAGCGGGTGGCGGAGCATTATTTATAGGCTTGTTAGGCTGGATGGTATGGCGAAAACGTAAAATTCAAGGTACAACCGAAGTTGAAAGCATGTTCACAGAATCTAGCGAAATTAATTTGCCAGATGGTGATGATGATGATGAATTTGGGGTAGAAAGTCTGGATGATAATTCCTCATTTATGTTTGATGGTGAAAGTTCCTTTTTAAGTGATGATAACGATTTCGATGCCTTTGAAGTAGAACAGGATGAAGTAGACCCAATTTCAGAAGCTGATGTCTATTTAGCTTATGGTCGTTATCAGCAAGCAGAAGAATTAATGCGTCAGGCGATTGAAGATCAGCCTGATAGAGATGAATGTAAGTTTAAGTTATTAGAAATTTTAGCGGCTAATGATGATAAGGATGCTTTTGAGAAATACGTTCAAGAATTAGCCGATGCAGGTAAAAACGCTGATGCTACTTTCTGGACTAAAGTTTCAGAAATGGGGCAAGAGGTTATACCTGAGTCTGCGCTATTAAAAGTGGTGGAAGGCGGAAGTACAAGTGCGCCAGTTAATGAGAGTGAAGAAACGGCTGCCGCAGATAATGACGATGATGATTTTGAACCTGATATGTCAATGTTTAACGATGTTGATGATATGGGGGGACAAGACGGTGATAGTGATCCTGAACCTGAGGCGGCCGTTGCAGAAACTAAAGATTTAGATGTAGATGTTTCTTTATTTGATGCGGAAGAAACTGATACAGATAATTTGCTTGAAAAATCTCAAAATGATGCGAGTAGTTCGGCTATTGATATGTCGATATTCGATGATGAGAGCGAACCTGTCATTGGCGAACCAGAAGATACAAATGTTGTTGAAGAGCCACAACACTCATTAGACGATAATGACTTATCTATGTTTGACGATGGTAGTCTGGATAATTTTGCTAGCTCTAGTACAGATCAGCAAGATTCGGTTACTGAGGTTGATGCAACTAATGATGAGCAGGAATCAACAGAAGATGAAGCTGATTTTGATTTATCTGGGTTTGAGGAAGAACCAGTCGCTTCGACAAGTTTAGAAAAACAAGAGTCGGCTGGCAATGAAATGGATTTTGACTTGTCAGGTTTTGATGAAGAACCCGTAGCTGCCCCACAAGAACAAGGTCCCGCAGGCAATGAAATGGACTTTGATTTATCAAGTTTTGATGAAGAACCGGTAACTGCTCCAGAAGAACAAGGTCCAGCAGGCAATGAAATGGATTTTGATTTATCAAGTTTTGATGAAGAACCGGTAGCTGCTCCAGAAGAACAAGGTCCAGCAGGCAATGAAATGGATTTTGATTTATCAAGTTTTGATGAAGAGCCTGTAGCCGCTCCAGAAGAACAAGGTCCCGCAGGCAATGAAATGGACTTTGATTTATCAGGTTTTGATGAAGAACCAGTAGCAGCTCCAGAAGAACAAGCTCCAGCGGGAAATGAAATGGACTTTGATCTCTCTGATTTTGAAGAAGAAACGGTAGCAGCAACTACTAGCGAAGATAATCAAGACGTTTCTATTAATAATGACGATGAAATAGATTTATTTAGTACTGACGATAACGATGTTAGTTTAGATACGGGTAGTACGAATGAAAATGAGGCTGTTGATTTATCTGATTTTGGTGACGATGATGCCGAGGTTAGTTTAGAGGCAGCCGATGAAACTGAGGCTTTTGATTTATCTGATTTTGGTGAAGATGATGCCGAAGTTAGTTTAGAGGCAGAAGATGAAACTGAGGCCTTTGATTTATCTGATCTTGGTGAAGATGATGCAGACGTTAGTTTAGATGCAGCAGAAGAAACTGAAGCGTTTGATTTATCTGATCTTGGTGAAGATGATGCCGAAGTTAGTTTAGGTGGAGAAGATGAAACTGAAGCCTTTGATTTATCTGATTTTGGTGAAGATGATGCCGAAGTTAGTTTAGAGGCAGCCGATGAAACTGAAGCTTTTGATTTATCTGATTTTGGTGAAGATGATGCAGAAGTTAGTTTAGATGCAGCAGATGAAACTGCGTCCTTTGATTTATCTGATTTTGGTGAAGATGATGCAGAAGTTAGCTTAGATACAGCAGATGAAACTGAAGCTTTTGATTTATCTGATTTTGGTGAAGATGATGCAGAAGTTAGTTTGGATTCTGCGGATGAAATAGAAAGTTTTGATTTATCCTCTTTTGATGATGATACTGATAGCATAGATGCTAGTCATTCAAATGATACAAATATAGACTTATCATCGATTGATTTAGGTGATGATAATCATGAAGAAGAATTTGGTGATTTAGCTGATATGAATGTGTTAGAAACCAAAATTGATTTAGCTCGCGCCTATATTGATATGGGAGATTCCAATGCTGCAAAAGCAATTATTGATAAAGTATTGGAAGAAGGGACGGATGAGCAAAAATCTATCGCTCAAGAGCTGATGAAAAGCTTGTAATTATTAGAGGCAGGGGTTATGGAATTTTTATTTATAGAACCGGCAAATGATTTTTCAAATGGAAAGTTAGTCCTTAAAGCCTATCATGAAGACTTTAAAAAGCGTGGCAAGCAACTTTTAGAAACAGTCGCGTCAATCCAAAAGCAAGGGATGACGGCTGAACTTGCTCAGAACTGCGTGGCTTTTTATTGTCAATATTCCATTGCTAATCAGTTACATCAGCAGGACGAAGAAATGCTGGTGTTTCCTCTTGCTGTGCAGACAGAGCCTGAGCTTAGAGAAATAATTAAGCATTTAGAAGTTGAGCATGAAGAAATTAATAAACTTTGGGATGCCCTTACAGAGCAATTAACTGAGCCAGAAGAAGTTGATGACTTTGAAACATTACAGTCTTTAATTGTTGAGTTTGAATTGAAACAACGTGAGCATTTAGAGCGTGAAGAACAAATGTTGTTACCTAAAATCACGGCTTTATTTAATGAGTCTCAATGGCAGGCGTTAGGAATTGAAATGGAAAAATCAAGAAACGCTTAATCTGCTTTTTCAACCTTAACCAGAATCCGTATAGTTTTTGTACTGTTACTTTGCTGATGAGACAGTAATCCAGAGCTTTCTGCTTGTTGCTGTTCATTTACCCCCCCCAATTTCCACCCACGTCCCTAAGCGAGTTCTAATCGTTGTTCTCGCGCCTTGAGTTTCTATTCTACCGCTGTGTCGCATATTATCTGACCACGGTGAAATTTCTAGCATTACTTGGTCACCATTTAGTCTAGGCAATACTGCAAAACCTGTTGTCGCTTCAATAAATTGTGTTTGTCGAGTAACCGTGTGTTGACCATAGCCTGAATTATAAATACGAGTGCTTTGTACAGGATGGTTGCTTCCTGTTTTAATGTAGGCGAGAGTCCCTTCCAGTGTTCTTAAAACTTGCTCGTTATGGCGACTACGCTGGCTTTTTTTTTGCCGAAAACGTGCGTTGATTTGTCCTTGGGTATCAGAAGGCTTGTTTAATGGAATATTAATATCAACATCAATCCCCGCATTAAGTTGTGCTGCACTAATATCTTTGCTTTGAATGACGGTAATGCTCAAATTATTTAAAGCACTATCTAGCTGTTTTATTAACGCTTTTATTTCGCGTAGTTTTGTTGGTGTGGTTTTAATGATTAAATTAAAGCCATTTGGAATGATGCTGTCGGATGAATCTAATAAAGGGGCGATGATGGGGTGTATTTCTGAAGCAGGGCGGTTATGTAGCGGTATGATCTCCATAACCGTGTTCGCGGCATAACAGCTTAGGCTAAATAAAAATAAGAGTAAAAAAGTGATTTTATTTAGCATGTTGACACCTCTAATAATAAGAATTGACGTAGGTAACTACTCAGGCGGAGCCGCGACTTTTAGTCGCGCACGAAGTTTCATGCACGAATTTTAAAATGAGCTTATTTTAAGCGGTCTAATTTATAAATTTTGGAGCTATGTTTAGGTCTCGCCCGCGACTAAAAGTCGCGGTTCCCGTCTTGAGAAGTTATGAAGCCATTAGGTTTTCATCACCGCTTTTAAAGTTCGTTATAAAGTGATAAATATTGTTGCGCACTGTTTTTCCATGAAAAATCTTTGTTCATACAGTTGCGTTGTAATGCTTTCCAATTGTCTTTCTGATGAAATAGGACTAATGCGCGTTTTATGGCTTCAAGCAAAGAATCTGCATTGGCATCGTGAAAAGCAATGCCTGTTGCGGTATTGTCTTCTAAGCTTTGGGGTAGCGCGTCTATAATCGTATCAGCAAGACCGCCTGTTTTTCTGACGATAGGAATTGTGCCATAGCGTTGGCTATAGAGTTGATTTAAGCCGCAAGGTTCAAACCGTGATGGCATTAGAAAAACATCTACTCCCGCTTCAATAAGATGGGCTAACGCTTCATCATAGCCAATGGTGACAGATATTTTATTGGGGTACAAAGCAATTAGATTGTGTAAGCGATGCTCAAAGCTATGATGACCACTGCCTAATATTACCAGTTGTAAAGGCATGGAAAGCAGGTCAGGCAGACTGTCTAAAATTAAATCAATGCCTTTTTGTTCTGCTAACCGACTAACTATCCCAAAAACAGGAATATTTTCATCGACAGGCAAGGATAGCTGCTGCTGTAACGCGGTTTTGTTGATTGTTTTGTTTTCTAAATTTTCTTTATTATAGTGCTGTGCGATATGCTCATCGCTTTCAGGATTCCATATATCGGTATCAATACCGTTGATAATGCCGCTTAATATATATTGCTTATGATGCAGTAAACCTTCTAGCCCATAACCAAATTCAGAGGTTTGTATTTCCAAAGCATAGGTTGGGCTAACGGTAGTGATATGGTCGGCATAAACAACCCCGCCTTTGATGAACGATAACATGCCGTAAAATTCTAAACCATCGGGATGCCAAAGCTGTTTGGGCAGATTTAATTCCTGATATTTTTCAGCAGGAAACAAACCTTGATAGGCCATATTATGAATGGTAAACACCGTTGAAGGGCGGTCTTCTTCAAGGCTTAATAAAGCGGGTACTAAAGCGGATTGCCAGTCATTACAATGTACTATATCTGGTTTCCAGTGTAGATAAGCTCTATCCATTGCAATTTCTGTGGCTACTTTGCAAAAGAGAGAAAAACGCTCGGCATTATTATGCCAAGCATTACCTTGGCTATCATTGTAAGGGTTGCCTGCAAAATCGAAAAAAGCTGGGTAGTCAACTAGCCAGACGACGACATCGCTATTCGGTAATCGTGTTTCTAAAATATGAATATCACAATTATTAACGCGGATGGTGCAGCGGTGATGAACTGGGTCGGTGAGATTTAAGCCTTGATAATTTGGCAGGAGTAAGTGAATACTCTGTGATAATTCGTTTAAGGCTTTTGGTAAGCTGCCTGAAACATCGGCAAGACCGCCTGTTTTTATAAGGGGATGGGCTTCGCTACTGACAAAAAGTATTTTTTTCATAAGTTTTGGCTTTGCTTGGTTGTTATATTGTTTTTATGTTGAGGCATTTGGCGACTAATTTACGATGGGGGCAGACCTTCCTAGTACCAATAATTCTAAGTAAGCTATAAAATTTCAGCTTGTATGATTATAAAGACTGGCGGCAAGCTGAAGGGCGAAGCCCTTTGGTTTGCTGCCAGTCTCCACGCTTATCGTGATGTATTAAGTGGGGACTGGCAGCTACCCAAAAGACTGCGTCTTTCAGGTAGCCGCCAGTCTATAGCTTAGGCTATAACATTAGCTTGTTTTAGTGCTTTATAATTTTAAGACTAATGCTGCTAAAGGAGGGAGCGTAAGGCTAATTGAATAAGGGTTGTTCATCCACGGTTCTGGTTCTGAAAGAGATTGACCATTGCCAACATTGCTTCCTCCATAATAACTAGAATCTGAATTAAATATTTCGGTATAAGTCCCTTCTTCTGGGACACCTATGCGATAAAATTCTCGAAGGACAGGGGTAAAGTTTAAAATGACAATCAAATCTTCATGAGCATTTTTACGTCGATAGCTAATCACAGATTGCTGGACATCATGACAATCTATCCACTCAAACCCCTCGTGTTCAAAATCATGCTGAAATAGTGCAGGATGGCTACTGTAGAGTTTATTTAAATCTTTAACGAGGGTGTGAATGCCTTTATGCTGAGGATAATCAAGTTGAAACCAATCTAAACTTTGATTGAAGTTCCATTCTGCCCCTTGTCCAAATTCACAGCCCATAAATAACAGCTTTTTACCAGGATAGGTAAACATTAAGCTATATAACAGGCGTAAATTGGCAAATTTTTGCCAATCATCGCCTGGCATTTTTGCGATTAAAGAGCCTTTGCCGTGAACGACTTCATCATGGGAAAATGGCAAGACAAAGTTTTCGGTAAAGGCATAGAGCATTCCGAAGGTAAGCTGGTCATGATGATGACTACGATGAACAGAGTCTGTACTCATATAGCTTAGAATGTCATGCATCCATCCCATATTCCATTTCATTGAAAACCCTAGGCCGCCTGTCCATGTCGGGCGAGTGACTTGTGGCCATGAGGTAGACTCTTCCGCCATGATTATCGTGCCAGGATGCTGCTCATGGGTGACTTCATTTAAATCACGCAGAAATTCAATAGCTTCTAGGTTTTCATTACCACCGTATTTATTAGGAACCCAGTCATCCTCTTCGCGAGAATAATCCAAATAGAGCATAGAGGCAACGGCATCAACTCTTAAGCCGTCTAGGTGAAACTCTTCCAGCCAGAAAATAGCACTGGCGAGTAAAAAGTTTTTAACTTCATTGCGGCCAAAGTTATAAATCAATGTTCCCCAGTCTCTATGTTCACCCTGACGTGGATCGGCATGTTCATATAAAGGGCTGCCATCAAAACGTGCCAGCGCAAAAATATCTTTAGGGAAATGTGCAGGAACCCAGTCAAGAATCACACCAATGCCATTTTGATGACAGTAATCCACAAAATAACGGAAGTCATCAGGTGAGCCATGACGGCTGCTAGGTGCAAAATAACCGGTGGTTTGATAGCCCCATGAAGCATCTAGGGGATGTTCTGTAATAGGTAATAATTCTATATGAGTGAAGCCCAGATTCTTAACATAGGCGACTAGTTTAGAAGCAAGCTCCCGATAATTTAAAAAATTGCCGCGTACATCTCGTTGCCAAGAGCCTAAGTGAACTTCATAAACAGACATAGGCTCATGCAGCCAGTCATGTTCTCTACGATGTGTCATCCATGAGCCGTCATTCCACTTGTAGGGCTTTTCTTGACGGACGATAGAGGCTGTTTGTGGTCTAAACTCAAACTCTTGACCATAGGGATCTACTTTGGTGAGAACTTCACCGCTTTCTCGATTAAGAATTTCAAATTTATAGAGACATTTTCCCTGTACGTTAGGAATAAAAATTTCCCATATCCCACTGTCACCTAGGTTACGCATAGGGTGGCAACGACCGTCCCAGCGGTTAAAGTCACCTAGGACACTGACTCGCTGTGCATTAGGCGCCCAAACGGCAAAAGAAATTCCTCTGATATTATCAACGGTCTTAGGATGAGCCCCTAATTTTTGATAAATATGCCAATGTTTACCCTCGCGGAATAAATGCTGGTCAAACTCGGGGAGTTGCGAGGGAAAGTCATAGGGGTCATGAAATTTAAAAGGGTGTCCATCTTTATCTATCCCTTGTAATTCATAGTGTTCAATAGATTTTGATGATGCTAATAGCCCTTCAAAAAAATCACTATCAGGAACTCTATGTAATTCAGATTGACCTGTAATTTTTACAGATTCAGCATGAGGTAAATAAACCTTAACATGTGTTTGATTATTTTTAGAATGACGACCTAAAATCGAAAAAGGGTCATGATGAGTAGCCTCACTGATTTTTATCGAATCAGAATCAAGCGTATTTTTTTTTGCCTGCTTGTTCACTTTGTAATGCCTCAGTGTAGTAGAATGGACGGGTAGCAATGTTACCAAATTAAATTCGTATGTAATACTCTATTTTGCAAAGGGGATAAAAATGTCAGATTTAGATAATCAGCCTCATGAACGCTTTGTTAGTCATCTAACACGAAATACCATTGCGTTAATTTTAGCAGGAGGACGTGGTTCAAGGCTAAAACAAATGACTGATTGGCGCGCAAAACCTGCTGTGCCGTTTGGAGGGAAATTTAGAATTATTGATTTTCCATTGTCTAATTGTGTGAATTCAGGGATACGTAAGATTGGGGTTTTAACCCAGTATAAATCTGATTCTTTAATTCGTCATATCCAACAAGGCTGGGGCTTTTTACGGGGTGAATTTGGTGAATTTGTTGATTTAATGCCCGCACAGCAACGTATCAATGAAACGTCATGGTATCAAGGAACGGCCGATGCGATTTATCAAAATATAGATATTTTACGCTCAGTAAACCCTGAATATGTTTTAGTGTTGGCAGGCGACCATATTTATAAAATGGATTACGGTGCAATGTTGGCCGACCATGTTGCTAAAGGCGCTGATTTAACCATTGGTTGTATTGAAGTGTCTTTGGAAGATGCCGCTGCGTTTGGGGTGATGGATGTCGATGATGATAGACGCGTTAAAGCCTTTGTTGAAAAACCTGAAAATCCCCCCGTCATGCCTGGAAGAACCGATACTGCGTTAGCTTCTATGGGCATTTATGTTTTTAAAACTGAATTTTTATTTGAGCAATTAATTAAAGATGCAGACAACCCAAATTCTAGTAGTGATTTTGGTAAAGATATTATTCCTGCGGTTATTGGCGATCATATCGTCAATGCCTATCCGTTCTTAGATTTACAAAGTGGCCAGCAAAGTTATTGGCGTGATGTAGGCACATTAGATGCTTATTGGGCGGCAAATATGGAGCTTATCGGTGTAAAACCTGATTTAAATCTTTATGACAATAGTTGGCCAATCTGGACGTATCAAGCTCAAACCCCCCCTGCGAAATTTGTCTTTAATGATGATGATCGACGAGGAGAAGCTGTGGACTCTATGGTTTCTGGTGGCTGTGTGATTTCTGGCTCTAAAGTAACACACTCATTATTATTTTCTAATGTTAGAGTTAATTCTTATACAACCATAAAAGATTCTGTGGTGTTGCCATCCGTTATTATTGGGAGGCATTGCCGAATTACTAAAGCGATTATTGAAAAGGGCTGTAATGTTCCTGAAGGGACTATTATTGGGGAAGATAGAGCAGAAGACGAAAAGAGATTTGAAGTTAGCCAAGGTGGTGTCGTTTTAGTAACACCAGATATGTTAGGACAGAGAAGACACTATGTCAGAAAATAAAAAATTAAAGCTGGTTTTATGTTGGCATATGCATCAACCAGAATATAGAAATTTAAAAACGGGAGAGTACCAACTGCCATGGACGTATTTACACGTCATCAAAGATTATATTGATATGGCAGCGCATTTAGAGGCAACTCCAAATGCAAAAGCGGTGGTTAATTTTGCGCCAATTTTATTAGAACAAATTGAAGATTACGCCCAGCAAATTAATGGTTATTTGCAAGATGGAATAGCGATTAAAGATCATTTACTTGCTGCTTTAGTTGATCCAGCGATCCCCGCTGATGTGGATAGTCGGTTACAACTAGTTAAAGATTGTAAAAAAGCCAACAGGGAACGACAAATTGAGCGTTACCCTGAATTTACACGCCTTATTGAAATGGCAGATTGCATGGAGCATAACCACTGCTCTATGCGTTATGTGAATTCGAAATTTATCACTGACATCATCGTTTGGTACCATTTGGTCTGGATGGGCGAAACGGTTAAATTAACGGATAAACGTATACAACGGCTCATTAAAAAAGGTTCTGATTATACTTTGCATGATAGAGCTGAGCTTTTAGAAGTCATCGGTGAATTATTGGCTCAAATTATTAATCGTTACAAAGTGTTGGCTAAAAAAGGTCAGGTGGAGCTTTCAGTCTCACCTTATGCGCATCCTATTATTCCCTTATTACTAGACATTAACAGCACGCATGAAGCGATGCCACACGCACCTTTACCCGAGTTGGACCATTATCCAGGTGGCGAAGAGCGTGTTAGATGGCATTTGAAAAAAGGTATTGCTACTTTTAAACGTTTTTTTGGCATAACTCCTAAAGGTTGTTGGCCTTCAGAGGGGGCGGTTAGTACCGAAACGTTAAAAATTCTTTCTGAATTTAAGTTTGATTGGGCAGCGACTGGCGGTAACGTTTTGCACAATAGTCTAAATTCGACAAATGATGGCGGCACGAGTGTCCATCACCCTTTTAAAGTTAAAGAAACAGACATCGCCTGTTTTTTTAGAGACGATGGGTTATCTGACTTAATCGGTTTTGAATATTCTAAATGGCACGCAGATGATGCGGTTACCAATTTAATTGGACACTTAGAGAATGTCGCCTCACATGATGAGCATGAAGTCGTGTCGATTATCATGGATGGTGAAAATGCGTGGGAATATTTTCCAGATAATGGTTACCATTTCTTAAGTGCCTTATATGAACGCCTAGCAAGTCACCCCAATATAGAATTAACTACTTTTTCAGAATGCTTAGCGGCTAAAGTAACCGTCAAACCTTTAGAAAAACTAGTCGCGGGCAGTTGGGTTTACGGTACCTTTTCAACATGGATAGGCGATAGTGACAAAAACCGTGGTTGGGATATGCTCGGTGATGTCAAATGGTGTTTTGATAAAGTAATCACTACAGGGCGTTTAAGTAAAGCTCAACAAAAGAAAGCTGAAATACAATTAGCTGTTTGTGAGGGTTCTGATTGGTTTTGGTGGTTTGGTGACTATAACCCCAGCCAAGCCGTGAGTGACTTTGAGAAACAATTCCGTTTAAATCTGACAAATCTTTATGATTTATTAGGCGAAGAACCTCCCTCTTATTTAACGCATTCTTTTACCCAAGGCTCAGGAACTCCTGCAATGGGCGGTGCGATGCGGGCTGGTATAGAAACCGTACAATAGCTTTATTTTAGACATTTATGATTCAAAATGAAGGAGTGAAAACGCTATGTTTTCACTCCATCTAAATAAAATACAGGCTTTTAAGTATGCTCCCTACTTTAATTTATTTCTACAGAGTAGAAGCACAATGATTTACACAATGTCATATTGGAGGTTGTAAGCGTGGAAATACTTTTAGAACAAAGACGGGCAGGGGTCTTATTACATATCACATCTTTACCAGGAAAGTATGGCAATGGTGATATGGGAGAAGAAGCCTATCATTTTATAAAATTTTTACGCGATTCTGGAATCACAGTCTGGCAAACTTTACCGTTAGGTGTGCCGCATGGTGATGGCTCTCCTTATCAATGTTTATCTGCTCATGCAGGAAACCCCGCTTTAATTAGCTTAGATTGGTTGGAAGAAAAAGGCTGGCTACAAACGACAGAGCGTTGCAATGATTGTGATGCGGAAGAAAGCTTTACTAAAAAATGCTTATTAACAAAGTCTTTTTATGGCTTTCAGGCGTTGGCGACTCAGGATGAGCGTGATGAGTTTAAACAATTTTCTAAAGATAAAGCGTTCTGGCTAGATGATTACGCATTGTTTATGGCTTTTAGAAGCGAATTTGGTTTACGGTGCTGGAATGAATGGCCTGAGGATTTAAAACAACGCAAGCCTAAAGCGATTAATGAAGCTAAGCAGCGTTTACAACAATTTATTGAAAATATTCAGTTTGAACAATATGTTTTTTTCAAACAGTGGCATGAATTAAAAACCTTTGCGGAAGAAAACGATATTTTGTTGTTAGGTGATATTCCTATCTTTGTGTCTTATGACAGTGTTGATGTCTGGGTAAATCGCAAAGTTTTTAAGTTAGATGAAATGGGAGAGATGTCGGTAGTTTCTGGCGTTCCGCCCGATTATTTTTCTAAAACAGGTCAGCGTTGGGGAAACCCGCATTATGATTGGGAATATTTAGAAAAAACAGGTTTTCAATGGTGGCTAGAACGCTTACAAACACAACTGGAAATGTTTGATATTATTCGTATAGATCATTTTCGAGGATTAGAAGCGGCATGGGAAGTCCCCGCAGAAAATAAAACAGCGATGAAGGGGGCGTGGATTAAAGCACCTGGCGAGGCATTATTATCAGCGATACAAACAGCATTTGATGAAATCCCATTGGTTGCCGAAGATTTAGGTATTATTACCGACGAAGTTGATAAGCTTAGAAATGACTTCAAATTACCAGGAATGAAAATTTTACAGTTTGCATTTGGTGATAATGCGAAGAACCCTTATTTGCCGCATAATTATCAGCGTAGTAGTGTGGTTTATACTGGAACGCATGATAATGATACGACCTTAGGCTGGTATCATTTATTAACGGATGAAGAAAAACACTATATTTATGAGATCTTAGGAATGCCAACAGAACCTATGCCTTGGGCTTTAATTCAGGCAGCGTTTTCTTCAGTTTCTAATCTCGCGGTGATTCCGATGCAAGACATTTTAGAATTAGGCTCAGAAGATCGGATGAATGTTCCTGGAACGATGAATGGTAACTGGCAATGGCGGTTTACGTGGGATCAACTGACTGATGATAGAGCTAATAAATTAGCTCATTTGGTTAGGTTATTTGGTCGTTAGTTGCTTGACGAATTATGCGTGAAATTTAAACCGTCTTTTGGGATTCTGAAAGACGGTTTTTATTTGTCGGCAGCTTTTCTATCTGCATAACATACTACTACTAAGTAACTACCCATAAGTCTTCTAACATTTTTATAAACCGTTAAAACGGTTGAGATTTTTCTTTTCACATAGCCCACGGTTTAAACCGTGGGCTATGTGAGCTAATGAAAACAACCGTTTTAACGG
>WTBX01000045.1 GCA_013138855.1 Methylococcaceae bacterium | reverse complement strand
GAGAATATAAGCGGACACTTTGATAAGCGGGGAGGCGAAAACTGACTTCTTCATTTGTTTTTAGAGTAACAAGGTGCATTTCCTGTTTATCATTATAAACAGGCTTAACCCCATTCACCCACATTGGAAAGGTGCCGATGTTATCCCAACGCAAAGCCTGTTGATAGCTTTCTAATAAACGCAATTCCATAGCATCTATTTTTGCCGATGCAATAACTGGCGTGAACAATAAGCAGAAACTTAGCAGGAGTACGATAGCTTTAGCTATTGTCGTGATTCGCAAAAAGCTAAAGCTTTTTGACTCCGTTATTTTCTCGTCTTTCTCGTTCCCACTTAAAAAGTGGGAACGAGAAAACATAAGCATCAGAGGGCTGAATAAAAATAGCTCTAACAGCATTTCATTCATCTTCTGCTAGACACACTAATAATTGTTTTCGTAAAGCAGCATTTTTAAGTAAATCTTCGCGTAACTTTTTATTCATTTCCAAATGTATAAATCCCTGATGTCCTAAACTTTGCAATAACTGACTCTGGCTATTCTTTGTTGCCCCTAATTCATTCACATCATAAGAATATAAAGAAACCTTAAGCACCGTTTTCGCTTTTAAACATTCAACGACTTTCTGCACCCATAAGGGTGGAAATAAATGCCCCGCACTGACAATCATATCGCTATTTTGCGCGACTAAACTCTTACGTTTTTTTGCGGAAAAACCATGTATTTGAATAATTCTACCTTGCGGGTATTGTACGGAAAAAGCTTGGGTAACCGCTTGCCAATGGCTTTGATAAAGGTGTGCGACATCTATTTTTTTACGCGGCAAACTATTCCAAATCACCGCTTTAAATTCCCCTTCTAAAAATAAACGACTAGCGATTTTTCCTGTATATAAATCACTTTTTGCATGAGGAGCTTGTAATAACCACGGTTTAGAATTCTCTGAACGCAAGACAATAAAACCGCGCCCCTGTGTTTCCATTTCAGATAAAAATATAAACGGTGATTCAGCTTGTCGTTTAAAGCCTAAACTCATCCATACCTTATCTTGATTTGAGCTTTGCAGCTCTTGCGTGAATGTATTTTGGAATTGTTGCAATTGCAGGCTATCAGGAGAGACAAAATCCTGTTGCTTATTAAAGGCTTGCTTAAAGTGTTTATCTATGGAATTAGCCTGTACTTGTTCTGTTAACATAAAAACATAGAGTAAAAAATGGAGTGAAAAAACAAGCTTTTTCACTAAGGGCTTAATAAGCAGGCTTAATATTTCCCGCGTTCTACATGGAAATTTATTAAAGGAAGCTCTGAATCTCATGATGCATAACGTAAGAGATGGAGCCGCGACTTCCAGTCGCGCACGAGACCAAAAGTTCGTTGTTATGGTTAAGATTCGTGCGCGACTGAAGTCGCGTCTCCAGCTTAATTTATTTTTCAAACTGCACCTCCCGATAAAATCGTCTTAACTCATAAGCCCCTGCAACAATCTGAGCCGCACTTAAATAAGCGTCAGTCTTCGATTCAGAACTAATGATAACTTGATACAAACCTGCGGCTAAATCATTATTAAAGGGTATAAAAAAACTTTCCCCTGCATTTAATCGCTTAGACGCATATAACAATAAACTTTCTTCACCCGAAGCTGTTGCTCGAATATCATAAATACGCCGTTTAAATGTCCAGCGATTAGTTATTGTTTTTGGCTCTGAGTTTTGTGGGTTAATCGCTTTAATTTGAACCTTAATTTGTGTGCGTTCGGTGTTTGATTGAGGCGTATATAAACGTGCCGATAAAACCGCATCTTCGCCTTGATGTTCATACATAAACTTTAAACGTGATTTAAGTTTAAAGACCCGTCGCTTTAAGTATCTATTTCCTGCACAATCAGGCGTATTATTTAGTAACCAACGCCCTGATTGATGAGGGCTTAAATTAAAGCGATGTTTGCCTGCGGTTATATTGGGTAAAGGGACTTTAATTTGTTGCCCCATCACTGCACGTTTTAATAACAGCTTTCCATCAACCCTGACTCTTAAATTACGCGCTCGCTCGTCAGTATTAAAAAACCATAAATCAGCTGATAAATTTCGCAACTTATTCGGTGTTTGCAGTTTTAGGGAAAAACCTTTAAGTTTTGGTAATTCACAATAGAGGTTTCTTAAGGCTTCATCGCGCACATTTTCTTTATCATAACTACTGAGTAAATAATGCGCTTGATAGGGTTTTTCAGGTAAATGCTCATTCCATAAATAAGCTTCTACGAGTAAATTATCTGTCATTTCAGGGGGATGATATTGCCCTGATACCCATAATAAGCGTTGTTGTATGGCTAGCTCTTCAATGTTGAGCGGATGAAGCGGAAACCAGCTCGGTAGCCATGCTTCTTTGTCTAAATTGATATAGGAATCTTCTGGAATTTTACTGTGCTTAATTATGCCTAAGGGTTGGTTATAGGCATTAACTACAATGTCTTTTTGGGATGATTTAAAGCGTAAATAATGTACGTTTTCGGGTAATTTCCAATAATAACGCTCAGGGTCGCTGATTTTTTCAGGCTCAGTGATTGATTTTAGGCGGTCATAGAATGAGGGCGGATTGGTAAGCTTTAAAACACCTTTAGAAACAATGTTTCGCTGCGCATCTAACCATTGATATTCTAAATTAGAGCTAGGTGATAATGGAATTTCAGGATTGAAAAATCGACGTATATCGACTCTAATCGGCGCAGATTTCCCGCCTAAGTGTACGATTTTAAAATCCACGCCCGCATCGACAAAAAAACTTTTTATCCGTAACGCCTCAGGGGTAATATTTAACTCCTCACCTGTTTCCACTTTTAACGTAGCTTTAATGACTACGGGAGCTAAGGGGCGAATTTCTAATAAGCCTCCTTGTACGGCTAAAGATAAGGTTTTATCGGCTTGCCATGTGGCTTTTTTTTGCCAGTGTTCATCGCGTGTGCGTCCAAACCAGCGTAGGTTTATAGGGATGTTTTTAGGCATAGGAGAGCCATCTAGCGTTTTTAATTCCAATGATGTTAAACCGCCTTGTTCGGGAATAGGAATAATCGCAGGATGGCTGGCATCGGCTTGTAACCCTGCTAATAACACTAAAGGCTCGACTTTATCTTCGCTAATATTTTTCAGTGTATATAAAGTTTTACTTTCATAGTCTTTTGTTTCTATGCCTAAAGGGCCTAAGGGTTGCCATTGATTTTTAAGTAAGTTTATTTTTTCATATTCGGATAATAAACTGGCAGGAAAAACACTGCCTTTTGCTAAGGCTTCTTTTTCGTCTAGGCTTAAACGTCCCCATAATTTTTTTACTCTGTGTGACGATATTTTAACGGGTGCGTAAACTCGTACTGCGACCCCTTTTATATCAGCTTGAAAGTCATTTAAACGTACTCGAATAGACGCTACTTTTTTAATAGTATGTAAGCTTAAATGAATGACTCGACCATCTAAAACAATGTCTTTGTCACTGGCATAAAAATTAGCGTAATAGCTTTCTTCTTTGTCATTGGGATAAAAATTGGAGAAATTTCGTCCTTTTTTAACATTTTTATAGACAGTTAAGCGGGTGCGCTGATGATAAACATTCTCTTCTAAAAGTGAGCCATCGGCGGCTAATAATTGATAGTTTAAGCTATAACGCCAAATACTGTCGGGTGGGATATGTTTAATTTTAGCAATATGTGCGTTGCTAATCATACGAACTTTATTACTGCCCTCAGGAATGGGAAAAGCTATCCAGTCCTTATTATTCAAAGGATACACAATGCGTGTCGCTGCTTTTGAAGAACTTAAATCTTGTTCTGATTTTAATTTCTCCAGATATTCTTGACTGTCATCCCATAAATAAGGCAGATACCAAGCTAATAAGGCTACTATCAGTAATATAAGAAATGCAGGACGATAATAACGACGCATTATTGCTTCCCTATCTGTAACCAAAAACTACGTTGATTGACAAACTTAATAAGCTGGGTGGCTAATTGTTCAGGCGGTAATATTTTTGCGGTTTTATTTCTAGGAAGAAGATTAGCGATAACCATCAGCCTTTGTTGATTATCATGAATCAGCAAAAAAGCTTGGCGACTACTGACATCAATCAAGCGGGTTAATGAATAGCCTTGTTTATCAGCTTGTAAGACAATTCCTTGCAGTTGAAACACATCTTGTGTTTTTGTATAGCGGATAAGGTCTTTTTGGAGTTGCTGATAATGTTTAGCGGGGGTGAGCGTTTGTTGCTGCACATAAGCACGTAATTCTTGATTAAGGGTTTTAATCCCTAAGGCTTTAAATTGGGCGGCTTGCCAGAGATTATTATTTTGTTGACGATAATTAGCGCGTGCTAGGGGTGAAACCCATAATAAGGCGAAGCTTTTATGTTTAGTCGCAGATAAATACGCCGCTTGTGACAGGCCGCCTAACTCATAACCCAACGTCATTTTAGAGCCATTGACTAAACGCACTTTTAACCCATCCGCCTCCAGACTTGTTAATAATTTATTTTCTAAAGGTGTTAGTCCTTGGCGATTTAAATAACCTTGATTAAAGGTGAGTAAAATATCCGCATCAATAAAACCATGATCAGCTGTGTAACCAAAGGCACGACTATTAATCACTAATAAAGGCTGTTTTGGTAGACTTCTTAAGAGTACTTGGTTAACCAAATTAAATAAATTTACTTTATTATCAGGATGATTTAAATCTGAGCTACCATCCGTATTTGCATAAGGGTGGGTTGTTGCGATTAAGAGAGCCTTAGCTTGCAATTGCTCAAATAACGCCACCCCATATTCAAAACTATTAATATCATATAAAGGTCTAGGCACTTGTAGGCTGTAGCTATTAGATTGACCTAAACGAAAAACATACAGTCCCCAAAAACGCGGTGACTGGGTATTTTCAGTTAAAATAATATAATGTTGTTGCGAGCCTTTATGGTGATAGCGAATTAATTGATAGCCCATGACTTGCGCCGCACTATTGATGGCTTTTAAATCATCTAATAAGGCGGCTGTCCACTGTTGCTGCGCTAATTGATAGTTTTGAGTTAATTTAATTAATGGCGTTAAGATATTCTCATCGAAAAATAATAACTCACCTTGTTCTGGGATTTGATAAAGCTCGCTACCGCGCTCGGCAATATCGTCTTTACGGCTTAAAATCCAGTCTTGTAAATAGCCTTCGATGCTAACATCATTTTCGATTAAATTAACATCAACTTGTTGAGCGGTCAGCGTGCTAAATAATAAACGGTGCGTATCGTCTTTAGTCAGCATTAACTCCGCAAAACCATAAGCACTATCATCTCTTTGTATGCTTTTAAAGGGCGATTGATTCCACTTTATTTCCCATGAAGACAGCATTTTTTTTAGCAAGGGTAGATTTAAATCCGCAGGAATTTTAGATTTAACCCATAAGCTGGTTTTTAAGCCTTTAATATCCATTTCGCCTTGTTGACGGCGTTTCCCTGTCGTTAGCCGTGCGGTTTTAGTGGTATAGCTGCGAATTTGCAAACTATTATGTCGATTAATAATTTGATGAAAACGATGAAAAAAACTTTGCCTGTTTTGGAGTACATCGGTCGATAAATCTGCGCGTGCTTTACGATAACTGCCTGCGATGGCTAAACTTTTCGCTTGCAAACTTTCAAATAAATTTACCCCTGCACTAAATGCGCCTTCTTCATCTAAAGGTGCGGGGACTTCTAAACCCAGCTCTGATTGAGATTTGCTATCAATAATATAAACGCCCCAGCCTCTATTTTTTTCAACTTCATGCAAATAAAAATAACGCTCGTCTACAAAACTCAACTGGTAGTCAAGCTGAGCTAAATACGCTTTAAGCTGATGTAGCTTGTCCTCATCGGCTTCTTTTATATGGGCTTGCAAGAGTTTTAAAGCTTCGGAAAATAACGCGATGTCGTCAGCAGTCGGTTTAATAAAACCATCATTCACTTTACTTTGATAAAAGGAGAGTTGCGCTTGACCTAAAAGGGATTTTAACGTTTGTTGAGGGGCTGAATCGACAGCGGCGTTCATCTCGTCGGCAACGCTGCTAAAAGTCTTGGTGATGGGTAATAAAGTTAAAGAAAAACCAATTAAACCTGCCATAATCACAGCGGCAAAGGAGGTGCTTAAGGTGACACTTAATAAACGTGCAAAAATACCTTTGTCATGAATTTTAATGGCGATTAAGGTCGATAATAAATAACCAAAGCCATAAAAGTCGGTGATTTTAACCGCAGGTAGCCATGTCAATAAGCCATAAGCGAGTGCCATTTTATAGGCAAAACTAACATTAAAAAATAACAGTAATTTGCGCCCGCCTTCAATAGTCATTTTATTTAAAAGGGGGGCTTTTAATAACAGCATGGCGACCAACAAAATCACACAGGATTCAACCACCGTCGCAAGGATTTTTATGGGTTCATACCACTGCAAGGCTAAAAGTGAGGGAATCAAAATCCCATTAAAATCCCAGCCATAAACCAAGTTCATTCTTGATGCTAAAAAGGCGGTGCAAATTAAAATAATATAGGCTTTAGGGCTGGCGATAATTGAGGCCGCAACCCCTTCATATAAATAACTGATATTACTTAAGCCAAAGTTTGTCCATTCCATTAAGCCATAACGGACAATTAGCAAGGTTGAACACAAGGTAACGAAAAAAGGAATTAAGCCCCTAACAAACCCCGTTTTCCAAAATTGATTGGCAATTAAGGCAATAATAATCAAGCCTAAGCTATGTAACTCATTGCGATAATCAAAATTAAGCCCCCATTCTTCATTAACCCACGAGCCTAATCTAGGTAATAAGTATTCATCAAAATATAAGCGAATGACGATGCTACACAGGACTAGTGCGAAAAAACGATCACGCCCAAACAAATTAGCCCACGGTGCGCGGCGCGAAAGATATTCTGAAAAGAACCAGACGATAAAATAGGTGAGAAAACCTTCAAATAAAACCACCGCTGCTGCCCACGGTTTTATTAGAATTAACGGTACAAGATAACCAGGAACGACTAAGCCTGATAAAACCCAGCCTAGTCTTAAATTAAAAAAACAAACTACAAACATGCCTACCCAGACTGTGGGAATTACCGAACTGGATAAGCTGCCTTGCGGGAAGATGTTTAAAGGGAAAATTTCCACTTGAGTTTAGAGCAGTGCCTCTAGTTCTTTCACTTTAGCGATAAGTTGAGGAACTTTAACAGGTTTATAAATTAACGCGC
>WTBX01000215.1 GCA_013138855.1 Methylococcaceae bacterium | reverse complement strand
CCCATGCACCGCGTCACTGCCGTTAAGTTAAGAGATATGTTTGAAATATACAAGGCATTACATCGTAGGCTGGGGTAGCTTTTGTTTGCGTAGCAATAAAAGCGTAACCCAGCATTTCTGGATGCGCGTAAAATGCTGGGTTACGTTTGCCACGCTACGCTTGCAAATCTAACCCAGCCTACATCGTAACTTACTGTTTAATAATAATTTAATGCTTAACTTAATGGCAGTGATGCTCCGCGTGGGAATGGACTCGTCGTGTGTCACGAAGCATAGAAAATATCTCTCGTTCCCATGCTCCGCATGGGAATGCAGTTTGTGACGCTCCGCGTCACGGAACGCAGAGCGTTCCTGTATGACTTCCCACGCATAGCGTGGAAACTAGATAAATAAAGAGGATTTTATGATTTTAATTATTGACCATAAAGACACCCACCTAAAATACGAGCGCGATACTAGCCTGTCGAAAGAATTATGTTGTTAGCTAAATAATTACTCTATTTTTGGCTTTATTTTCCAAAGAATTCCTGGCGCTTTTTCCGCAAAGTATAAGGGATATTCTCTCGCTCCCATTTTTCCACATCGACCTGTGAAGATTCATTTAATGCTCGACCAATGATTGTTTCGTCTCGGTTGCCACAGAGAGCTGGAATCAATAATACCGTTCGGTTCATGTCTGCTTGTGGACTACGTTCAATAATATGCTTGTAGTTTCCAAACAGCGATTCAATAATATCACTGCTAACCAACAAAGGAAGGTTGGTGACTTTTTGTTGAATTTCAAGATGTTTTTTTAACCACTGTTGAAGCCGCTTTTTCAGCGATGAATTTCTAGGCAATGTTTTTGAGAGTAGAAAACACTGCTTGTAAGTTGCTTTGTTCAGCCCCTTATTTTTAAGCACCTCCAGAACCTCCGCGATCACTTTGGTAGAGAGTGAAAAACGCTCAATAAAGCCACGTATCTGTAAAAAATCAGGGAGAACTTCTCGCAATTTATCCAGTTCACTGCCTTTTTTCGCGCGTCCCTTAACGGCAAAAACTTTAAGCATTCGTTCGCCCCACTTTCCCAGCTTACTGATGCTTTGAAAGCGTCCTTTTGTACGCAATTTAGGCGGAATTAAAAAGGCAAATTCGGTTTGTCTTAAGCATTTAGCGGCATGACTGGTGGTTGTCGTGAAACGCTTGTAGTCGTCTGTCTTTTCAAATTCACCCTTGAGAGCATTCGCCATACTGTGCCCAATATCGGAAATGACAGGAATGGCTTGATCGTGCTTTTTAGACCATTGGCAAACCCCATTATTTAACGTGGCATCATCATCTTTAATCACGGCAAGCGGTGTACCTGCCTTGCTGAAAATTTGTTCTAAATCATTCTTAACCACCTCACCATTGACCGTTTCATGAACCGACAAACCAATGCATTCACAATCTTCCAGTTGAATGGCACTGCCACGATGGGTGAGGGTATCAACGGTGACACGCAAAACCACTAAAACTTTTTTAGTGCCTACATCAATGCTATGGTCGATGATTGCCACCCAAGGTGGGGCGATGGGGCGAACTTGCATTAGCAGCCCAAGACCGACGCGCAAACTCCAATTAATAACGGATGTAAAATGAGGAATCCATGGCAGGTTGACGGGGGTTTTTGCATTAAATAGTGTGAGAATACGGGGAACGCTACGAAAGGAAACGACAGCGTCAAGAATTAGTAAGGTGCAAAGGATGCGTGTTTTTGCGGCTTGCTTTAAATCAACAATACTTGGGGTTTGAGAGGATGGCGAGAGGCTTTGTTGAGCTTTTATATTGTGAGAAAAGGCTCTTTTTTTTCTTCAATAATCCACTCCGATTGACAGCATTGACGTTTGAGTTCGGCAATTTTTTTTAAATGTCGTTTTTTAGTTTGTCTGAGTTCACGGATTTCAGTTGCTCGTTCGACCGCTTTACTTTTCCACTCGTCGCGGCTTTTTAATAGTTTTGATGGCTGAGGCATAATTGGATGAAACGATGAGTTGAGCGGAAACGTATTTATAACATAATGGCTGATATTTTTGAATCCGTAAACCAAAAAATAAAATACCAAGCTGTTCATCAGTTATGTCGAGATGGATTTTTTTATTTTCATCTAACTCATTGATTGTTTGTTCTTAGGTAAAGTAAATGGGGTTTTAAAAGCGGTTTTTTTTCAATATTTTACGCTTTAAAAGATATTAAGCCATTGAATTTAAAATGTTTTTATAAATTAAGTGCGGAAGTTCGACAGGCTAGTTTTATACCCCTGATTCAAATAATGTAAGGCTGTAGATGCTGTTAAGATACCTGTTCCTGCACCAGCATCTAAAATTCGGATGGTTCTGATTTTAGGATCATCTAGCAATGATGCCATATAATCCGAAACAATTGATCTAGTAAAAAATTGCCCTAAAGTTTTCCTGACTTTTAGGGGTTTATTCCCAAGAAAGTCTTTTTGAAAACAAGTAATATCATTTTTTAACTCAAAAAGCACTTGCTGATTCAATTTTTACCTCGAAATAGGTGTAAGTATACTTAACAACTATTATCCCTTATTTTTAACTATTCTGGCTGTCTATAATTTTTACAGCTAACG
>WTBX01000053.1 GCA_013138855.1 Methylococcaceae bacterium | reverse complement strand
CTACTAAAACAGGTCGCTTCAAAAAAAATTTTAGCGCAGCTTCTTCACACCAATAGCTAAAGCTATTGGACTCCAAATTATAAGCCAATGTTTGAATTTGAAACGTCAGTGAAAAAACTTGTTTTTTCACTCCAAACAACAAAAATGTTTGCTGCTTATTATTTGGCTATTTACAATTTTTGCGTAACATCAGTTATTTAGGAAAGATGTCTAATTTTCGCACAACATCAGTAAAGAACATTATCAAAATATTAATACGCTATGAACAATAAATAAGACGATGAAACTTTTCGGTTGGATAGGTCGGCATTGTATCGCTTTTATACTTTATATCATTGACCTAACATGTTTTTTGACTGAATCACTCGCCTTTTGGCAACCTCGCCGCAATATTTGTAATCGCGCGGTGTATTTAATTCTGCTGGATCAAATTATCTTAATCGGTATTAATGCCATCGCTATCATTTCACTGCTTGCCTTTTTTTTGGGGATTGGCGTAACCTCCCAATTGATTTACATCATTCAGTCATTAACAGGCGACAATAACTTAATTGAGATTCTTTCCAGATTAGTCTTAAGTGAAATGGGGCCTTTAATCACAGGCTTTATTCTGGTTGGTCGTTCCTGTTCTGCGATTGTGGTTGATTTAGGCAATGCGCGGATGAGTGGTGAAATTGAGCCATTAGAATATATGGGCATAGACATCAATGATTATTTTGTCGCCCCTAGAATCATCGCGATGGTCGTGAGCCAAGTGGCGTTAGCCTTTTATTTTACGGCGGTCATGATTGTAGCAAGTGTATTTTTTAGTGCCTTTCTTTATGATTTTTCCGCTCAAAAATCATTAACGGAACTATTAGGCATGATAACTCTCAATGGTGTTCTGAGGTTTACCTTAAAAAATATATATTTTGGCTTAATTATAGGCAATATCGCTTGCTTTCATGGACTTCTTGTCGATAATTCATCAACGTTAGTTTCGGAGCAAATGCAGAAAGCTGTGGTAAGGTGTCTGGTGTTTTTATTTCTAGCCGACGGCTATTTTATAATATTTACCTTATGAATAATCAATCAAACTTGATAACGGTAATGGCACATGAGGCTACGCCCAAGACAAAAGGAAATAAGCTGTTATTTCCGCCTTTGACTTGTGAACTAGCAGCGTCTACGCTGACTTGTTTGGTAGGCCCCTATCGTTCACAATTAAGAGATTATTTGCTGATGTTGGCGGGTATTTTTAAGCCCACCGCAGGTAAAGTGGAAGTTTTTGGTAACCTAACCTCTGAATTAAACCAACATCAATGGCAAAAGCTTCGTAGTCAAATAGGCTACCTTTCTGGAATGGCACCTTTGCAGTCCACACAACATGGATTAATGAATGTGATGCTACCTGCGCTTTATCATGCTAATTATTCTTTTCAGGAAACCGCGCATAGGGCGAGAACCCTACTGATCGAATTAAATTGTCAATTTGAGTTTACATGCTTTCCTGCTCAATTAAATAGTTTTGAAAAAGCACAGATTACCTTGGCTCGCGCTTTAATTCTTGACCCCGACTTACTTATTCTCGATGTGCCTTTTAATGGCTTAGGGGCAAAAGAACGTGAAAACATGGGAGCATTGTTAGGCTTATCTCAACAACATCGAGCAATCTGTATGATTGGCGGACTTCAACATCCTCATTTTTTAGAAACCTATGCCGATCATATTATTTTTATTTCAGAACATAAAATAATAAATTTTGATGGTTGGGAAGCCTTTATTCAGTCGGAAAATCCTGATGTTCAGGAATTACTAAGTTTTATTGTAGAACGTAAATGAGAGTGACTTTATGAATACTGGTTTTGGAGAAAATAAGGGGGATCATGTTCATCATATTACCTATACTCACCAAGAACGCATGGTCGGTCTTTTTTTATTTTCGGGTTTTATTTTATCGTTATTTTTTATTGTCATCAGTGTAAAAAACGAACATTTATTTGAAAAGCGGGTCACTTTTTATATTAATGTCAATAGCATCGAGGGAATTGACCAAGGGTCTATTGTTAAAACATTAGGGCAGGAAATTGGCAGGGTATCCAGCTTGAGTCACTCTAAAGAGGGTAAAATTCAAATTACTATTGAGGTTTATAAAAAGCAGCGAGGGTTAGTTAGGATTGATGCAAAAGCCATCGTAAATCGTTTGACCAATATTGGCAGCGCATTAATAGAAATAAAGTCTGATTCAATTAATGCACCGATATTACCTGAGAATTCAATCATACCCGTTGAAGAAACCGCCTCATTAAATGATTTGTTACTGAGCATCGCCAATATTATTCAAGCAACCGATAGTAAAAAATTATTAAGTAGAGTTGATACTATTTTACCTAAATTAGAAAATACTCTGGAGAATGTACATAGCATTATTGAACAAATTGCCAGCGGTAAAGGGACTTTGGGGGCGGCTGTTTTTGATAAAGAAGCCGAACAAGATGTAAGGCAGTTTGTTAAATCAGGAGCGGGAGTTTTAACTGAGTCTCAAGGTATTATTACTGTCGCAAAAAACAGATTAATTCAGATAGACCCTGTTTTAAAAGAAACTCATCTTATGGTTAAGGATATGCGAAAAGTTGCTAAAAGTCTTCCTAAGTTAATGAAAGAGCTGAGTGAAATAACCGCTCAAACTAATACCGCTTTAACGCTGATTAATGCTGAATTAAGCGAAGTAGCAGGGACGACAACAGAAATAAAACAAACCTTGTCTAAAACAAAGCGTTTACTTGATAGCGTTCAAAATACTTGGCCTTTATCTGATAATGCCCCTAAATCAAATCAACCCTTGTTAATACCTGCACATTCCAATCATGAATAAGCAGACAATAATAAATTATGCGAAAAGCGTTGCCATTCTAGCTTGTCTTCTTCTCAATGGTTGTGGTGGAAATTCTGCTAGCAAAGCAGCGGTATTTGTCGATGTTGAAACTTATACGAGTAATGGAATAGCGGCTTATGCAAATTCAAAATGGAATCAAGCTCAAAATTATTTTTCTAAAGCATTAGAGCTTTATCAAGGCATAGATCATCAAGAGGGCATTCTGCTTAGTTACATTAATCTGGCTGAAGTGTCTTTATCTCAGCATAATTATCATGAAAGTAAGCAATATTTAACGCTGGCAGCAGCGATTGCAAACGATGATTTATTACAAAATTACCGTCCGCGAATTAACTTGCTTTACGCGCTTATCGCATTACAACAAAAACAATTAATGGAAGCGGAAACTATATTACAAAAAATCTTGCCCACATTTGAAGGTGTCATGGCTGTTTCCATTCCAAATACGATTCAATTAGCCGCGATTGCCAGCCAAACTAAAATTGCGTTTTTAAAAAAGCAGGATGAATCATTATGGACGCATCGCTATGAAAATTCCTTAGAAAAGGCAGCCAATAAAAATACGGATAGGAAAGCACGTTTGCTTCGTTTTCAAGCTAGTTTGTTATTACAACAAGGAGAGGAAAAGAAAGCTGAGGCGAAAATGCAGCAAGCCCTTGCCTTATATAAGCAGAATGTATCACGGCAAGGTATTGCAGTGACTTTATTAGAATTAGCACGACACTATCAAACCAAGCAGCATTGGCAGGAAGCGCGAGACTATTTAAAGAGATCTAAGGCGGTTTATAATTTTCTGGGAGATAATGAGAAAGTTAAGCTAATTACAGAGATTCTTACTCAAGTAACTAATATTACGCAAAATGAATTGTCCACGAAAAATTAAGGAGGAGTCCAATAGCTTTAGCTATTGGCGAGTTTTAAAACTTCATGTTCTTCATGCACTTCATGGTAAAAACAAAAGCGGCTTGAATTAACTTTCCCCGCTTTGCATAACATCAGTTAAGTAATAAATCAAACTAACAAATAATATGTATTGCATTAAAAAATAAAATGTGCTAAAAGTTTTAATGGTTAAGTCAACTTACTTACCGATAACATTGTAAGCAACTGATTTTAAATGGTATTAAATTGTTTATAAATCAATGCCTAAAAGATGACCTAATACTTATTATTTTTTCATATATTAATAAATATATAAATCAATAATCTACCGTTAATTCCCGATTCTTAAGTTTTTAGTTTTCCCCAAACCATAAAACTAGGAGGAGTTGCTTTATGACCTCCAAGAATAAAAAAAATCTCAGGCTAATGCTGATATTTTTTACAGTAAGCTTATTGCTTTTGAGCTTTCTACTCATAACATTAATTAGTTCCGCAGAATTTATATTAGCAGAATTTTTAATCGCCACCGTCCCCATGCTTGTCATCGCAGTAGCCAGTGCTTATTTTCTGACCGAAAAAATTATCAATCAGCATATTCTTGCCATCAATCAAGCCATTAGCAAACAAGCAGCCGTCACCAAAGAATTTAACTTTGAGCGGCGATTAGTTTCAAATGATAGCGAGCATACAGGCGTTATTAAACGCGTTAGTCGTGCAACCAATAATGTGACTCGTGCTTCTGACAAACTTAAAGGCTCATCAGCACTGATTTCAGAAAGTGCTAACGATGTTGAATGTAGACTCGCCTTAACAGCCACCTCTTCTGAGCATATCGCCTTTAATGCCAATGCCATTGCAAAATCAATCGCAGAAGCTTCTGGAAATGTTAATTCAGTGAGTGCTTCGGTTTATCAATTAAGTAGCGATATCAATACGATTGCCAGCCGTGCCAAACAAGCCTCAAGCAATATGGTGGGTCTTCATCACAGTTTCGATCATATTTCTCAAGATATAAACATCATTGCCAGCTTTGCTGAAAAAATGTTGGCTTCAATGAAAGATGTGGCTAAAAATGCTCATCATGCAACACGTATTTCAAGTGATGCCATCGCGAGTGTGCAAGAAATATTAACAACCCTGAAACAACAGAGTGAAGCTGCCAAAAAAATCGGGGAGCTAGTTAAATCAATCATCAGCATTGCAGAACAAACCGAGGCACTGGCATTAAATGAAATGGTTCAATCTGTTAGCGTGGCAGGTGATGCTGACAAAGGCTTTGCTGTTGTTAAAGAAATTAAAACTTTAGCGCTACAAACCGCTGAAACAAATAATAAAATTCATGAATACATTGAGAAAATACAAAATTATGCGATGCCGTCATTGGAATGCATACAAGCGATAAATACCATTATTCAACAAGCCGCAGAAATTAATCAGACAATAGACTGTTCAGTAGAACAACAAAGTGCTTCTGTGGAGTTGATTGTCGAAACGGTTAATAGGGCTACTGAGGCGAGTAAAGAATCAGCATTAAGCCTACAGGAAACAAACAAGGATTTAAAAGAAATCACCCATTCAGTCGCCGAATTCTCACAAGATTCACTAAGTTCTGCCCACGCATTAAAAGACGTTGCATTAGATGTTAAAAAAGCAGCCAATTCCAGTACCGAAGTATCGACAAGTATTGAAAAAGTAAATGGCAATCTGCATTCAATACATTCAACGTTAGGAAAAATGATGCAGGAAATTGAACTCAGTCATGAAAATGCCGCAGAACTGTCAAAAATGACACATATACTGGTTCAATCAACACATTCTTTTAACTTTCAAGGGGATACCCAGATTCAGGAAGAGAATCATTTTTCAGATAATAGCGAATTAAGTTCTTCGTTAATGTCGCGAGCAGAACAATTTAACTTCAAAATGGTAGATAGCAATAATAATGAAGAATTATTGATAAAATGGGATTTAAACGTTTATAGCGTTGGCATTAAAGAAATAAACCGTCAGCACGAAACCTTAGTTGAGTTAATTAACCGCTTAGACTACGGAGTAAAACATAAAATTAGTAAAGAAACTATGGAAGATATTGTTAATTATCTGGTTGATTACACGGTCTTTCATTTTGGGTATGAAGAAAAGTTATTAAGTGAAAATAACTGGCCAGAATTCGACTCACATAAAGCCATTCATAATGCCTTTGTAGATAAGGTTAAAAGCTTTCAAATCCAACTAAAAACTCAAAATATTATGGACGTTGCAGAAAATATTTTAGAGTTTTTAAAATCTTGGATATTAGATCACATTTTAAAATGTGATAAACAATATGGGCCTTTCTTAAACGCTAAAGGCTTTTATTAAGTGACTGATGTTACGCAAAAAATAAATAACCGAAATAATAGGCAATGAACACTTTTCACTCCTTTGCGTAACATCAGTTAATTAAATTGGGCTACCACTTAAGTTGGTAACCTTAAATTAAAGAGCATTATTAACGCTTTCCGCGACTAAAAATGGCAGTTCCGACACATATTTAACCTAATTTAAAAATCTAATCGTACAGGTCGAAATTTTTATAATAATCCCTCATTTTGAAAATTTTGGAGAGCCATTACTAAACGACGGTTTTCTATTTCTAATTGCTTTAATATGACTTCACAGTCTTGAGTATTCTCTGACCTTCCCATCTGTTCAAGTTTAAAAGCCACTTCAACCACTTTTTTAGCTCCAAAATTATTAGCTGCACCTTTTATCGTATGCGCTGTATTCCGAATAGCATTAGCATCGTCTAAGTTTACAGCCTTACGCAGGTTTTCTAATAAACCTTCGTTAGTATTAAGAAATATTTCTACCACGCGATGTAGTATGTCTAAATCCCCTGCAACGGGAATAAGAGCGTCCTCTAAATCAAAAATATCATTATCTTCTTGAGCATTAATCCGCTGTTCGGTTAATTGTAAATTATTACCCGATGTTACAGGCGCAATTGTTGCTAATATATTAAATAATTCAATGGGCTTAATTGGTTTAGAGGCGTAATAATCCATGCCTGTAGATAAACACTCCTCAATATCCTCTTTCATTGCCTGAGCTGTTAATGCCACAATTACAATGGGTTTAGATTGATTGTTTTTTTCTATTTCACGAATCGCGGTAGTCGCTTGCAGCCCATCCATTTCAGGCATTCTTACATCCATCAAAATAACATCGAAAGATTGTTGTTGATAAGCGTCAACGGCTTTTTTACCATTATCAACTATTGTAAGCTGTGTTATCCCTTGTTTTTTTAGTAAGCCTCGCGCGACTTCCTGATTGGTTAAATTATCTTCAGCTAATAAAATTCGTAAATCTGGATTGACGCTATAACTTTCTTCTTGTTTATCTTTTGGAGGTATGTTTTTTGAAGGATTGCAAATAGACTCTATTTTTTCTAATAAGCGTGATTGTTGTACGGGCTTTTCAAGAAAAACATCAACTAATTCACTGGTCTCAATATTTTCAATATTAGCAATTGAACTTACCGAAGATAACATAATAATCGGTGTTTTTTCCCAATAGGCATTGTCACGCACTTTTTGAGCCAATTCCAGTCCCGTTAACCCTGGCATTTGGTAATCTGTCATGATTATTTGAAAAGCATTATCAGACCCTTCGACTTGTCTTAAAATATCCAGTGCAGCTTCAGCATTTTCAACGGCAAAAGGCTTCATACCCCAATTTAATAAAACTTCATTTAAAACCAAGCGATTGGTGGCATTATCATCAACAATTAAGACTTTGGCATCTTTAATACTATCAATCGACTTTGATGCCGTTTTTATTATTTTTTGTTGCGCGACAAGCTCTATTGTAAAATGAAAAATACTGCCTTTTCCTACTTCACTTTCCAGCCACATTTCTCCGCCCATCAACTTAACTAAATGGTAAGAAATAGTCAGTCCTAAACCTGTCCCGCCATAATGGCGTGTCATTGAGGCATCAGATTGTCCAAAAGCTTCAAAGATTTTTTCTTGTTTTTTCTTATCAATACCTATCCCTGAGTCATGCACAGAAAAATGTACCAATAAAGCATTTTTTTTCTGCGTTTGTTGCTGACTTTTAAACGCTTCAACTTTAATCAGAATTTCACCTTGTTCGGTAAACTTTACCGCATTGCCCACCAAGTTAATAATGACTTGCTGCAAACGAATGCTATCACCAATGACAAATTCAGGAAGTTCACTCTCAATAGAACAAATCAGCTCAATATTTTTTTCATCCGCACGCATGGCAATGG
>WTBX01000104.1 GCA_013138855.1 Methylococcaceae bacterium | reverse complement strand
CCTTGAACGCCAAAACTGGTTAAAATTCATCAACCAAACCTATGGCTGTCTTGCAGACGACCCAATAGAACGCCCAGAGCAACCAGAACTTAAAGAAATTGATTCGCTATTATGAAATATTTATTTAAAATTTCAAGGAGACTAAACCATGCAAGCCATCGAATTAGCCGCAGAAATTGACCAAAATCACCAAATTCATTTGCAATTACCTAAAAATATTAATAGCCATAAAGCTAAAGTAATTGTGATGTATGAAGAAACTGAGCAAGACTTAAAACCGTTAAAATTAGGCTTGTTTAAAGGCAAAATACAAATGAGTGATGACTTTAATGACCCTCTGCCCGATAGCTTTTGGCTAGAAGGTGAATTGTGAAATTATTGCCTGATACCCATGCTTTTATCTGGCTTAACGATAATCCAGAAAAATTACCTGAAACAGTAACAAACTTGTGTAATGCAGGAACACACGAGTTTTATTTAAGCATCGCTTCACCGTGGGAAATGCAAATAAAAAACCAACTAGGAAAATTAACCTTAGCCATGCCTGTTGCTGAGTTGGTCAACAAAAATATTGAAGAAAACAACCTTAAATTATTATCTATCAACTTATCCCACATCAGCCAGTTAGAGCAATTACCCACTCATCATAAAGACCCGTTCGACCGTATTATCATCGCCCAAACAATGATTGAAGAAATGACGGTTATCTCAGTCGATGGCATCTTTAAACGTTACGAAGTACAAACAGTGTGGTAAAAGTTAAATTAATTATTAATAGCTAATTAGGTTATCAAAATGCAATGGTCAGAAGTTTTACAAGATAACAGCTTAAGCAATTTACCTTATAAAATAGAACTTAACGAATACGGTCAAATCTTGATGTCACCCGCCTCAAATCAACATGGACTCTTGCAAGTTGAAATCGCCTTTTTCTTACGCGCTAACAAACAAGGCAAAGTGATTACCGAATGCTCTATTGATACCCCAAAAGGCGTAAAAGTCGCCGATGTTGCATGGGGTTCTGAAAACTTCTTTTTAAACAATGGTGTTGAAACACCTTATCTAACCGCCCCTGAAATATGCGTAGAAATCGTCTCACCCTCTAACTCTTCACAAGAAATGAGCGAAAAAACCAATCTTTATCTACAACAAGGCGCGAAAGAAGTTTGGATTTGTGAGCAAAATGGCAGCGCGACAATTTATAATACTTTAGGGAAAACACCCACATCTGAATTTTTTGCCAACTTACCGCTCAAATTTGAATATTAAATAGCTTGTCAAACTAAACGCCTAAAATGACCGCAGAAATCGAATTAAAACTACTACAAGAAATCGCAGCCTTAAAACAAGAAATACAGATCATCAAAGGCGAAAAACAGGAAACAAAACCGATTTATCAATTTAGCAAAATTCGTGACAGCGATTTAACGAAGCTCGTTGAGATTGAAAGAAACTTAGATAAAACCATTTTTAAAGACTGGTTTGATAATTCAATTTCGCTTGAAGACGATATAGAGCCACTGTTTAAAGTGCTTATCGAAGAAAATGAAGCCTTAATCGACAGCTACAGCGAAGAAGATTTAAAAATTAATTTTCTAGCCCCCTTGCTCAATAAAGTCCATTTCAAATCCTTTGAAAATAACTGCCGAGAGTTTTACGAATTAGCCCTAAGCTATGAAACCGATGACTTTATCTTTAGTGGTACAACTGATTTTGTGGTCTCATCAGGATTAGTCACCAGCAAAACCCCGTATTTTTTCATTCAAGAATTTAAACGTAGCGAAGAATACGGTAACCCCAGACCGCAATTATTAGCCGAATTAATTAGCGCGGTAGAGTTAAATCACTGGAAAATCATTAAAGGTGCGTACATCATCGGCGCAATCTGGCATTTTGTGATTTTGGAAAAATTAGGCGAAAATCAATATCAATATTTCGTATCGCAAAATTTTGACAGTATGCGTTTAGAGGATTTGAAATCAATTTACCGTAATTTATTACAGGTAAAACAAGAAATTATCCATGAAATTCATAAAGGTGATGACCATGCAAATTACCATCGAACTCAATAACCAGCATCTTGAAACATTACATGAGCAAGAAGAAAAATTAAAAAAAATATTTCCTCAAAAAAAAGAACAGACAGAAGGGGAAAAAGCTTATCAACTTATGTTGCAATCTGGCTTTATCGGCTGTGTAGAAAGTAATGAAAATTTATCAGAAAACTATAAAGAGCATCTCGACTGGAATCATAAAATATGATTATTACTGATAAAATGACAAACATCATATTTCCAACCTACTCGAATAAAACTTAATGACCACAAAGCTTATTCAAACCCTCATCCCACATTTACCCCGTTATGCCGAAGAAGAAGGCGATTATTTCAGTGTTAAACGTAGCGAATTGATCCAACATTTAATTAATGCAGATTGCAGTCAAGAAGTTGCAGAAAATACACTGGAGATGCTGGAAAACCTATTAAACACGCTCGCCATTTTAAAGCCTGATTATTTACAACGCGGTGAATGGTGTTTTATGTCGTTTCCTGCTCAACTCATGGCATTGTCTGTATTAACTGCGATGAGCGATAAGGATTCACGATTTTTTGCAGAGAATTTTTGGAATACCAATGGCATTAGCAATAATAAAAAAGACCAGCAACGTGATGTTTTAAAGCTTATCGAAAATCAACGCCAACAACATCATACAAAACAAACCGCGCCGCCGATTCGTTATATTCATGTTGCGTGGTCATTGATAAAGCATGATGGACAAGTATTATTTTATCAACGCGAAGATACTAAAAAACATCATGATAACAAAGCAGGTGATTACGGTTTAATCGATGGGCGCGTTAATCAACTCGATATGAGTGCGTTTTCAAGTTCTCTTCACGAAAAATTAGATGCTCTACAATCACCTGCCGTTGATTTAATTAAACCTGCTTTAGAACAAACCCTTAAACGTGAATTAGCCGAAGAAGTGGGTTTAATTTATGAGCAACATTATCACTTTAAACCGTGGCGCAATTTAAAACCGTATCAACAAATACAAGGCACTGCGCCGAATCACGCTTTAACCGAATATTTTTTAAATCTTTATGCGATTGAATTAACGCTGGAAGGTTTTTGTTTTCTGCAACAAAAAGTAAAACACGATGAGTCTTTGGCGTGGTTTAGCATTGATGAAATGGTGGCAGGAAAAACCAACGATGGAAAAATCGCTTATATCAAAGCGTTGTTTGCAGATTTTGCTGATGATAGAACTGCTTTAAAACAAGCCTTGTTAGACTTAGAGGAGAGCTTTTCGGCTAATTACCTTTTGACACAAAATAAGTATGGAGTTACGCTACCGCAAACGATTCAAACGTCTATTTTTGCAGGCGTATTGGGGAAAGAGTCTGAACTTAGTGTTGAATTAGATTCAGAGCAATTAGCTTTATTATCGGGGCTAGCAGCACATTGTCGCGGTTTTGAGTTTACAAACGCTCACCTCACTATTGAGTTTTATCCCTATGGTTGGATTAAAGTTCAGGAAAATACTGATTTACAAACTAAGCTAATTCAATTGACTCAGCACTTAAGCATTCAAAAAACGATTGTGCTTGAAAGTCAGCAAGATTGTTATTTTCGGCTTTCAGTTTCGCCTGAAATAATATTTTTTGATGATACTTTATTTAGCTACCGTGTTAATCAAGATGATTTAAAGGGTGTTAATAATAAAATCCCCTGCTTAATAAAACGTGAAGAGATGGCAACGGCATTAGGCAAGGTTAAGGGCGCGGAAATTCAAAAATATATTTCATTAAGTTTTGCAACTGATTTGCAAAAATTACGTTCTGTCCCCTACTCAACTGAAAATGATTTTGGCAAAAAAACCAAAGAAAACTACCGTAAGATATTACATCCTGATTTTATAAACTTAGGTATGAAAGGATTAATTCGTCAAAATGGGAATATGAATCAAATCTGTTGTGATATGTTGATTACGAGGGGTGACTAGAGTAGCTCACCCTTTTGAATTTGAATTGGCTAACGGATGTTTCGTAGAGGAGTGAAAAAACAGGTTTTTTCACGTTTGCAAAATGAAAAGCTTTAGTTCTTCACATCAATATCAGGCGGAGCCGCGACTTTTAGTCGCGGACGAAGTTTCATGTATAAATATTAAAACGAGCTTATTTTAATCTGTCTGATTTATAGATTTTGGGGTGTTTTTAGGTCTCGTGCGTGACTAAAAGTCGCGGCTCCGTATATACGAATAATTATGCCCTTCTCCTTATGCTTCGATTATAAGTGGATATTTTTGTTTTGAGAATCAGTGAGCTAAAGACGAACGACGAATGCCTAATTTACTCATCCGAGAGCGCAAAGTATTCGGGTGCATTTCTAAAATAGCCGCTGCGCCATTTTCCCCTGAAATCTGCCAGCGCGTTTGCTCTAGCACTTTAATAATATGAGCTTTTTCCATTGCCGCTAACGGTAATAGCGTTTCATCAGCGTTATTATTTTTACTCTTTATCTCAAGTAATTCTGGGAGCTGTAGACTTGGTTCAGGCGATAAAATTACTGCGCGTTCAATCACGTTTTCTAATTCACGCACATTACCTAGCCATGAATAATTACGTAATTGTTCCATCACCGTTTGAGGAATGGTATTAATAGACTTTCCCATTTTACGAGCGTATTTATTAACAAAAAATTGCGCTAATAAGGAAATATCGTTTTTACGACTACGTAACGGCGGTAATGTTAAAGGAAACACGCTGAGGCGATAAAATAAATCTTCTCGAAAATCGCCTTGTGAAACCATCGTTTTTAAATCTCTATGCGTCGCGGCAATCACCCTAACATTTATTTTAATGGTCTTAGAATCACCTAAGCGTTCAATTTCACCTTCTTGTAAAACGCGCAATAGTTTAGCTTGTAATTCCAACGGTAATTCGCCGATTTCATCTAAAAAAATCGTACCGTCATTCGCTAATTCAAAGCGTCCGATACGTCGTGCCATCGCACCTGTAAAAATGCCTTTTTCATGTCCGAATAATTCGCTTTCGATTAAATTACTCGGCAAAGCGGCACAATTAACTTTTACCAAAGCACGGTCTTTACGTTGACTTAAATTATGCAATGCTCGCGCAATCAATTCTTTCCCTGTTCCTGTTTCGCCTTGTATTAATACGGTCGTTTCCGTAGGGGCTACTTGTTCAACTTGGCGTAACACGGTTTTTAACGGTTGGCTTTGCCCTAAAATATCTTCAAATTGATGATTAAGATTTATTTCTTCTTGCAGATAAATATTTTCTGCTTGCAGGCGGTTTTTTAATTGTTCAATTTCCGATAAAGCGCGAGTGAGTTTTGTCTCTGACAATTTACGTTCCGTAATATCTCTGAACACCATTACCACACCTTGCAATTCACCATTTTCCATCACAGGCGTGCTGACAAAATCGACAGAAAAACTAGAACCGTCATCACGCCAGAAGAGTTTATCATTCGCCTCATAGCGTGTTTTTCCTCCAATAACATTCAATACTGGGCAACATTTTTCAGAGTCTTTTTCATTCTTCCCAAAAATATTGTGAATGCTTTGACCCGTTAAATCCGTATTTGACCAAGCCAGCATCACTGTCGCAGTCGGATTAATAAAAGTCACGTTGCCTTCACAATCAAAACCACAAATGCCTTCACCCGCAGCCGCTAATAATAATTGATTATGACGTTGCGATTGCGCTAAGGCGTTTTCAGTTTGTTTAAGCTTACTCACATCCTGAAAAACGACTACCGCACCAATAATTTCTCCCTCTTCCCAAATCGGCGTGCTGGTGTAATGCACAGGAAAACTACTGCCATCCTTACGCCAGAAAATTTCATGGGTTATATGATGAATTTCACCATCTTTTAAAGCCGCATAAATCGGACATTCCTGTTGAGGATAAGGTGCGCCATTCGCTTTACTGTGATGATGTTTTTCATGCACAGGCTGACCAAGAACATCGTCTTCATCCCAGCCCATCATCGCAATCGCGGCTGGATTAACAAAGGTGCCTTTGCCTTCTCTATCTAAGCCATAAATACCTTCACCCGCAGAGGTTAAGATAAGTTCGTAACGTCGCAGAATTTGTTTACTATCAGACATGAAACCTACTCAAAATAGAGACTAAAGAAGAAATATTACTCACCCACCCATAAATGTCCACGAAAACCTGCCTTTTTGTGATAATTTGATCATCCAAGAACTATTTTGTATTATGTCGTAAATATTTCACTATTAGTGCCTAGTATTGTTAGTGTAAAAACCGACTATAATGGTATGATTCAAAATACTTATGAGCAATGACGAATGCTCTGTTATTCGATAATAATTGCAACTTACAAATACAGTAAATGACCTCAGACTCTAATCAAGACACAGACTTTAAATCTAAAGCCGACCCCTTTGCTCAGCGCGAAGCTGAAAAATATGAAACCCCTATCCCTAGCCGCGAATTAATTTTAGAATTATTACAAGATACAGGGCGACCTTTAGGGCGTAAACAAATCGCTGAAAAATTCGGCCTAGAATCTGCCGATAATCTGGAAGCTTTGCGCCGTCGCTTGCGAGCAATGGAGCGCGATGGTCAATTATTGTTTAATCGCCGCCAAAAATATTGTTTGGTTAATAATAAAGACTTAATTGCAGGGCGAGTGTTAGGTCACTCCGATGGCTTTGGTTTTTTAAAGCCTGATGATGGTTCTAGTGATTTATTTTTATCTGCGCGTGAAATGAAAGCGTTGATGCACAATGATAGAGTGGTGGCTCATGTTGCGGGGCTTGATCGTAAAGGGCGTAGAGAAGGGGCAGTCGTTGAGGTTTTAGAACGGAATACGCATCAAGTCGTCGGACGATTTTTAAAAGAAAAAGGCTTTAACTTTGTTGTTGCGGAAAATAAAAAAATCTCTCAGGATATTTTGATTCCTAAAGAAGGCAAAGGTAAGGCGAAAAATGGTCAAATGGTGGTGGTTGAAATTGTTCAACAGCCTAATCAACGTCATCAACCTGTCGGTAAAGTGATTGAAGTGCTAGGTAAGCACATGGCACCTGGTATGGAAATTGAGGTGGCGATTCGCTCTCATGATTTGCCTAATGAATGGCCTGATGATTTGCTGGAAGAAATCGAACCCTTGAAAAATAAAGTCCCTGAGAAAGCCAAGAAAGGCCGTGTCGATTTACGCGAGACTCCTTTAGTGACGATTGATGGTGAAGATGCCCGTGATTTTGATGATGCGGTGTATTGTAAAAAAACCCCTAAGGGCTGGAAACTATTAGTGGCGATTGCGGATGTCTCGCATTATGTTCAAGTCAATAGTCCTTTGGATAAAGAGGCGAGCAGTCGGAGTACTTCGGTTTATTTTCCTGAACAAGTCATCCCGATGTTGCCCGAAATTTTATCGAATGGTTTATGTTCCTTAAATCCCGAAGTCGATCGCTTATGTATGGTGTGCGAACTCTATATTAATGAGCAGGGAAAAGTAGTTCGTTCGCGATTTTTTGAGGCGGTGATGCGTTCTCATGCACGTTTGACTTATACCGATGTGGCTAAAGTCTTAGTTGATGGCGATAAAAAACTGGCGAAAAAATATCATAAGTTACTACCTGATTTAGAAGAATTATACGCCTTGTATAAAGCGATGCGGACAGCACGTGAACAGCGTGGTGCGATGGATTTTGATACCCAAGAAACTAAAATTGTTTTTGGTGAAAATCGTAAAATTGAAAAAGTTGTCCCTATCGAACGTAATGATGCTCATAAATTGATTGAAGAATTTATGATTAGTGCAAATTCGGCGGCGGCGAGATTTTTAAACCGTAAAAAAATGCCACGTTTGCTAAGAATTCACGAAGGGCCTAGTGTTGAAAAGTTATTAACGCTGCGTACTTTTCTAGGTGAAATGGGTTTACATTTAGGGGGTGGAGAGAAACCGACTCCATTAGATTATATGGACTTATTAGCATCAGTTCAGGGGCGAGCAGATGCCCATTTAATTCAAACCGTGTTATTGCGTTCTATGTCTCAAGCGGTTTATAGCCCTGAAACGAAGGGACATTTTGGGCTGTCTTTAGATGCTTATGCACATTTTACCTCACCGATTCGCCGTTATCCTGATTTATTAGTGCATAGAGCGATTCGTCATTGTATCGCTGATAAGCCACCTGAAAGTTTTGCTTATGGTTTTCCTGAAATGTTAATTTTAGGCGAGCATTGTTCGGCCAATGAACGCCGAGCAGATGAAGCGACCCGTGATGTGATGAGCTGGTTAAAATGTGAATATATGATGGATAAACTCGGTGAAGAGTTTTCTGGCATTATTTCTGCTGTGACTGGTTTTGGTTTTTTTGTGGAATTGAGTGGGATTTATGTCGAAGGTTTAGTACATATTTCATCTCTACCGCGAGATTATTTTCATTTTGATGCAACCTCACATCAACTAAAAGGTGAGAAGACAGGCATGAATTATCGTTTAGGCGATAAGGTTAAAATTAAAGTCGCGCGAGTTGATTTAGACGAGAAAAAAATTGATTTTGAGCTATTGCAAAAAAGTAAAAAAGCCACCACATCTAAGCCTCGTAAAGCCCGTAAACCTCATAAATCTAAGAAAAAACATCTAAATCATGAGCGTAAGTAAATTATTTGGTATTCATGCCGTTGAAGCGGCTTTAGACTACTCCCCCGAAAAAATAATTCATATTTGGGTGGATACTCAACGTCAAGATAAGCGTTTATCCGAAGTATTAGAAAAATTAGCAAAACAAGGGATTAACGCTGAAAAAACAGATCGAAAAAAGCTCGATCGTTTTGCTGATGGTAAAAATCATCAAGGGATTATGGCGGAAGTCAAATTACCTGAGATGAAAACCGAGGCGCAATTAAAAGATGCGATTACATCCGCAAGTGGTGTGCCTTTTTTCTTAGTCTTAGACCATATTCAAGACCCTCATAATTTGGGTGCATGTCTTCGCAGTGCCGATGCGGCTAATTTAAATGGCATTATTATTACCAAAGATAATGCCACAGGGATTACCCCTACCGTTTGCAAAGT
>WTBX01000314.1 GCA_013138855.1 Methylococcaceae bacterium | reverse complement strand
GGTAAGTTTAAAATAATTCATCTGTAAAATTTTTATTTACTTTTTAAGTGATAATTATTTGGGAAAATCTGGTAACTTTTTAAACTGATGTTACGTAGAGGAGTGAAAAAACAAGTTTTTTCATGTTTGCATATAAAGGCGGAGTCCAATAGCTTTAGCTATTGGCGAGTTTTTAAGGTTACTAAAACAGGCTGCTTCAAAAAAATTTTAGTTCTACCTCTTCACGCCAATAGCTAAAGCTATTGGACTCCGTGTTTTCGGTTTTTTCGTGAAACCGAGGTAATTTAGTATCAGGGCTGGCAGTCCTTTTGGTATTTTATGGAAAACCCAGAAGAATCCAAATAAAAGCGGCTTAAATTAATTCATCCCAGAAAATGATGTGACTTTTTCTACTTTTAAATCAGGAAAAGAGTCTACGATTTGCACTTTAAAATCAGGAAAAGAATCAACCTGTTGCCATTGTCCACATTTATCGGGAAAGGAATCGACAAACTCTACTTTTATATCAGGAAAGGAACTAACGTATTGAATCTTAATATCAGGAAAAGATGTTACAAATTGTACTTTGCCATGTAAGGAAATACCATTCCAAACACATTCTTTTTTTTCTGCATAGCTTCCGCCCGAAAATAACAGAAAACATGCAGTCATTAATATCAGTAATTTATTCATTTTATAACCTTCACTAGTTAAGGGTGTACGGAGCCGCGACTTTTAGTCGCGCACGAGACCTAAAAAACATCTTCAAAGTATATAAATCAGACAAATTAAAATTAAGCTCGTTTTAAAATTGATGCATGAAACTTCGTGCGCGACTAAAAATTGCGGCTCCGCCTGAGTGGTTATATCTTCTTTATCTTTTGTAAGCGTCACCTGTACCGAGTAAGGCGGCAATCATATTTTTTTGTACTTCTGATGAACCTGAAAATAAACGGCTTCCTAAAGCATCATTGACTAAGCCATTCATTTGCTGCCCTTCTAATAAACCCGATGCTCCCATGATGTGTACCGCATCTAAACTTGATTGCAAAAAAGCTTCTGAGGCATAAAGTTTGGTTTGTGCGCTGGCAAGCGTTAGGCGTTTATGATTATTTTTTAAATTAGCACATTGATTCAGCCATAAATTAATGGTATCTAAACGCAGTTTCATTTCGGCAATTTTATGACTAATTGCTTGATGTTGTCCTAAGTGTCCCCCGTTGATTTTACGTTCACGACTATAGTTAATCACGGTTTCTAATTGCCATTCCATGATGCCACTAATCCCTGCAAAAATAAAAGCGCGTTCTAATTCTAAGGCATTTTGTATCATCATTGCCCCTGCGCCAATTTTTCCTAGTAGTCTGTCTGCGGGAATGCTGCAATTTTCTAACAAGACATCACCCATTGTGGCGGTGCTACAACTACTTACTTGAGGGGTGTCGTTGAAAGTCACTCCCTCATCATCGCTTTTAATTAAAAATGCACTGAGTTTGTCATCTAGCCGTGCATAAACCACTAAGGCATCGGCGATTGGCGTGTTAGTGATATAGCGTTTATGTCCGTTGAGAATAAAGCCATTTTCAGTCGCTATTGCAGTGCTAGTAAGCGCATTAACATCAGAGCCTGCTTGCGGTTCGGTAATGGCATGGCCTGCGACCATTTCGGCTGCTAATAAGGTCGGTAACCAGCGTTGTCGTTGTTGAATCGTGCCGTAAGTGATTAAAGGGAACACCGCTCCCCATAAATGGGCATTGATAGATAAAATTAAACCGCTATCGCGTGTTTCTTTTCCTAATTGTCGATGTACCTGAATTAATTCTGCAAAACTATCGTTATGACCGCCTAATTTTGCATCCACTGCATGTTTTAAAAATTGCAATCGACCACAATGACGTAGGCGCAAACGTGAGGCATTTTTATCCCCTTGGGCTGGGATTTGGCTAAAGTCATATTTCATATTGCAGGCTTTGGTGTTAGAATTTTAAGGGGTGGGGGTTTACTTAATAAAACTTATAAACCATGAAGGGTATACGGAGCCGCGACTTTTAGTCGCGCACGAGACCTAAAAAGATCGCCAAAATCTATAAATTAAACAGATTAAAATAAGCTTTCTTTAAAGTCCATGTATGGAATTTCGTGCGCGACTAAAAGTCGCGGCTCCGCCTGAGTAGAAGATATTATTCGTGTGAATCAAAAATTTCATTAAGAGCAATATAATCCGTTTTACCGTTCGATAAAGTGGGCAAAGCATCTAAGGTTTTAAATTTAACAGGCATCATGTAGACAGGTAATTGCTGTTTTAGTGTCTTAACGATACTTATTAGATCAATGTTTTCTTGTAAAACCAAAATTGCTGCGGGGCGTTGTCCGCTACTGCTATCAACGATACCGATAACCGCACTAACAATAACGCCTATAATTTGATTAATAACCGCCTCAATTTCAGCGGGTTCTACGCGATAGCCCGAACATTTCAGCATCCTATCTAAGCGTCCATGATAACAATATTCACCGTGTTCATTACGCGAAACTTTATCGCCTGTCGCGTAAGCATCTTCAAGATTTCTAGCAATAAGTTTACCTTGCTGCCAATAGCCTGAAAAATTATTAAGGCTCTTCACCCATAGTTCACCATTCTCA
>WTBX01000253.1 GCA_013138855.1 Methylococcaceae bacterium | reverse complement strand
CCATTTTTACCCGTAATAATTAAATGCTTTCTTTCAGTTTTACTTAAAGGAATCTTAAAATTTTCAAGATTACGAACTTTTTTAACATCAATAGAGGTAACAAACACATCTTGCATAATCATCGCTCAACAAAATTTTATCAATTCAAACTGCTTTAAAAATTACGCCAAAGATTCCCAATGACGAACACCCTCTATAAAATTTGGCTACATGGCTAAGCTAACGGCTATGACAAAATAGCTCCCATTTGATGACGAATAACAGGGTCTAAGTTAAAACTTTCTTTGGTAATATTTAACTGCATATTCGCTTTAGCTACTTCAAGTAACGAATCATCTATTTGATAATTTTTGCCCTTTTTAAGCCAATCAAGAACATTCGCCAAATGCCAAATTGAAGCGTTTCCCTCATGAACTGGCAAAGGAAAGTCCACTCCACTATTCAACATCATATTTTTAATATTTTGACTTGAATAACCGATAAGTTTGGCAATATCCGATAAACCAACAAAATCAGGCGTAGCTTCAATCAGTTTTGCATCAGGAATAACGCTTTTAATATCCTTTATGGCACTGCAAACCGCATTGAAGGCATTATCAGATTCGCGGTTAAAATTAAGCGCAATACGTCCATTTTGACCAATCCCAACAAGCGCGTCATCACAACCAGCTTCTGCCAATTGCTCAACATAACTTTCTGGATTAACCGTACTGCCTGAAAAAGTAAACTTTAAAGTAAACTCATAATCTTGCATCACCTATTCCTCCTCATCGTCATTTTTTCTGGCACTACAATTATCAACAACTCGCTTAATCTGTTTCGCATGATTGCCAGCATTTTTAGGCGTACTCCAAATACTAGCAATACAAAATTCTCCACAACGACACTCTTTGTTGTTATAAGGGCAATAGATTTTTCCCCATGCGTGAGAACCTCCGAGCTCAACACGCCATCCATGTTTTTCTGCATACTTTAATGCGTTTTCCACTTCTTGTTTTGAATGAGATTTTCTTGGCATAATAATGACGTTATCGTATCTCTATCCTACACGGCTGTTTCAAAATTACGCCAAAGACTCCCAATGACGTACACCTTCTATAAAATCTGTTTTCATAGCTTTATTAAATGTTGCTGTTGGTAACTCTTCATTTTGACGCTGTAAAATTCCAATCCATTCTTCAACAATTACACAAAGCTCTTTAAAAACATCTTGCTCATTCTCTCCATGACAGCAATGCTCTATTAAACCCAAAGCCGAACCTAAATAACAATTATCTTCCTCAGACCATTCGACTATTTTTAAATATCTATCACTATTTTTCATCATCTAGCCCTTGTAACTTTTGTTTTACTTGCTTTTCCTGATAAGGCTTTGCATCATCACCTAACTTCCCTGAAATAGTAATTCTAAGACCACTGCTATGCTCATAGTTTCTATGACTTCCTTTTCCTCCACGATTAACAAAACCCGCTGATTCTAATTGTTTTAATAACTCTTTTATTTTAGGCGGCATTAATTATCACGCCCTGCATACTCAACCAACTCTAAATCAAACCCTGACAAGCCCATATATTTTTTCTGTGTCCCTAAAACTTTTAATTTGTGTACACCTAAATCCGCTAAAATACGCGAACCTGTGCCAGTAGTCCGCCAATCATTCTTAATCTCAGGTTTTTCAGCATTAATCATCACACCATTATCTTCCATTTGATATTGATTAATTAATTCGGCTAAGGATTTATTATCTTCTTGTTGTCTGACAATGACTAAAACACCGCGTCCTTCTTCGGCAATTTTTTTCATAGCCTCGCGAACGGAAATACTACAAGGATTGCGTTTTGAGGCAAATACATCATCTAATAAACTACGCGCATGAACCCGCACTAAAACAGGTTCATCATCAGATATATCCCCCATCACTAACGCTAAATGGATATTATTATCATTATGATCTTGATAAGCGTATAACTTGAAATCACCAAAGTCTGTTGGATAAGCGCACTCGCTTACACGCTCTAAAGTGCTTTCATGCTCAATGCGATAATGAATTAAATCTGCAATCGTACCAATTTTTAAATCATGCTCTTTAGCAAATTTCTCTAAATCAGGCCGTCTTGCCATAGTGCCATCATCATTTAGAATCTCAACAATCACTGATGCGGGTTCTAAACCTGCTAAACGGGCTAAGTCACAACCCGCTTCTGTATGCCCTGCCCTATTTAAAACCCCACCAGCTTGCGCCATTAAGGGAAAAATATGACCTGGTTGCACTAAATCATCCGCTTTAGCCTCTTTGGCAACAGCAGCTTGAATTGTTAAGGCTCTATCAGCGGCTGAAATCCCTGTAGTCACCCCTTCTGCGGCTTCAATTGAAACGGTAAAATTAGTCACATAAGGCGTATTATTATCGTTAACCATTAACGGTAATTTTAATTGTTGGCAGCGTTGATTAGTCAAAGTTAAACAAATCAAGCCGCGTCCATAACGTGCCATAAAATTAACATCTTCGGCGCGTGTAAATGATGCCGCCATCACTAAATCGCCTTCGTTTTCGCGGTCTTCATCGTCCATAATGACAACCATTTTTCCTTGCTTGAGGTCTTCGATAATTTCTTCTGTGGAATTCATGTAGATTTGAGTGTATGTGAATAATCTTCACATTTTAACGCAGAATAGAATTAATAGGTTTTTAAAAACTATTAACTTAGTGATTTAGAGCTTTCCAAGTAGATAAAATATGTATCTACTTTAAAAAACAGGGAAAAGCATAATAACGGAAACGCGACTTTTAGTCGCGCAGTGTGTTCTTTCTATAGTTTGAGTAAATATGACTCGTGCGCGACTAGAAGTCGCGTTTCCAACACCCTGAAATTTAAAGTAGAGACTAAAAATATCTCTAACTCAAAATAATTCTTAATATTGCAAGCACCGCCGTAAGCCCCAAAAATAAAAAACTCAACTTCACAGTCCAAACCGCTGTAATTTTATAACTTTCAGTATGCACATAGTCTTCAATCACAATTTGCAAACCTAAAGCCGCATGATAAAACGCAGCAAAAATAAAACTAATCGCTAAGGCACTATTAAATGGCTCAGATAACCACGCAGTGATTTGAGTATGATCGGCATTACCTAGTTGTTTAATAAAAGCAACCATCCAAAAAGTTAATGGAATTAATATAATGGCGGTAATGCGTTGCATCCACCAATGTGCACT
>WTBX01000008.1 GCA_013138855.1 Methylococcaceae bacterium | reverse complement strand
AACACAGCAATCAAAGTACTCCAGCCAATTAACAAACCAGAGGACTCAACCAAATGTCCATATAACGGCGGCCCTAAAGCAAACCCACCAAAAAACGCCACCGAAACAAACCCCGATGCTTTAGTGACCACACCAAAAGCCGAATCACGAATCAACATACTCATCGCAATTGCATTCGTTCCAACCGCCGTTAAACCAACGCCAATCGCACCTGCCCATAATTGCCAATGACTGGTAGGACTCGCTTGCATGGTAATCGCCATCGCAATCGCGGTAATCGCAATCAAAGCCAATAATAAATAAGACTCGTCTTTAAGCTTTGAACCTAAAGGCGTTAATACTATTCGCGAAACAATGCCCATCACCCCGAAAACAGCAATTAAACTGCCAGCAAGTGGTAAAGGCATGGATTGTAAGGTTGCAAAGGTGGGCAAGAAGGTAACAAATGCAGAGAGTGAAATACCCACACAAAATTGCACACTCATTAACAACAATAATAAAGCATTAGGCGCAGAGATTTTAAAACCCCGCCCCTTGCTGTGATGTTCTTTTGGGGTGATAAAAGGCGTACTGAACGCGAATAACAACGCGAAAGGAATAATCATTCCAAAGGATAATCGCCAGCCGTAAGCAAAGGCAATCGAGGGTAAAACTAAGCCAGCAAATAACGCAGCAAGCTGTACCCCTGATTGTTTTAAACCGACCACAGCTGCTTTTTTCTTAGGCGGAACTTGTTCTGCAATTAACAAGTTAGTCACAGGATTAGCTAATGCCTGCGCGATTCCACACACGGCGGCTGCGGCAATTAATCCGTAAAAACTTTGAACGCTGATAATTAAACTAAAAGCGACCGCAATCACCATAAACAACATGATGAGCGAATAACGCGAGCCGAATTTATCAACCACAGCCCCAGCCCATAGTGATAATAAGGAGGCGATACCGAAGGAACTCAGAATAATATAACCGAGCAATTCAGCTTTAAATTGCAAATCCTCGCTTAAAAGCAAACCCAAGGTGCTAATCGCATATAACACTAGCATCGGTAACGTCATCGCAAAGACTAAGACCACTCGAAACCAAACCGCCTTAAAACCAAACCGCCTTAAAACCTGTGTAATACGTTTTACCTGTCGGTGTTTCGATTTCAGCTAGCGGCATCACCGTCTTTGTCTTATGATTTGCACAACGCTTTTTTGCGCTAACTAGCCACAATAGACTAGCGGTAATAAGTAACAAAGCAACTGCCGTGGTATTAAGCTGTTGCTGTCTGGGCATATTTGCTAAAGCGAGAATAAACGGCTCAATCAAAACGATACTCTCCACCGTCTTTATAAGCATCGACTAAGCGTCGGCCGACTGAGCTGGTTAATGCTTCATCTGAGCCATCTAAAATTCGCGTCGTTCTAGCAATACGATAAATCCCCGCTAACGGAGTTAAGTCACTTATACCTTCCGCGCCATACAATTGCATCGCAGAATCAGAGGCTAAACATAAAGCTTCGGAGGCTGCCATTTTCGCGGTATTCACTTCAATATCACTAAGCAATTCAGCATCAACTAAACGCGCAGCAATGCGGACTAATTCTCGCGCACTGACAATTGCTTGATGGGCTTTAACAAAATGCTGACGCACTAATTGTTTTTCTGGCAAACGTGCAGAAATACCGCGTGGCGAATGCACTCTCGCGCCCATTAAATCAAAACAACGTTGTGCCAAACCTAACCAGTGCATTGCGCGTAATAAACGACCAATGCCTAAGCGTTCACCCATTAAGGCAATACCGCCACCTTCTGTGCCTATCAAATTTTCTTGAGGCACTTTGACATTGGTGAATGACATTTCACCTTGACCTAAATCACGCCCTAACATTGAGATTTCACGCTCAACCTTAAAACCGTCGCTACTCGTCGGGACTAAAATCATCGACAAGGCTTTGCTTATAGGGGTTTTTTCATCAGTTGCTGTGCGTACTAAGACGGTTGCAAAGGCTGCTTGCGCGGTATTGCACACAAACCATTTACGCGCATTAATGACCCAATGACCGTTTTCAAGTTTCGCAGTCGAGGAGATTAAACTTGGAAACGAACCGCCATGATCGGGTTCAGTCATCGCATAGCTAGAAATCGCCTTGCCTGCCGCCATCGGTTCTAAGAAGTTTTTCTGAATAGTCGCGTTGCCATGTTTTAGCATCATGTGGGCATCGAGTGAAGAATGAGAGCCAAAAATACTTTGCGAAAATTCAGTACGCCCCTCTTGCTCGGCAACAATTAAATAATCTTCCAAAGATGATAATTTTCCACCATGAGAAAGCGGATAAAATACGCCCCAAAGTCCTGCTTTACGCGCTTCATCTATCAGTTGCGTATGAATTAACTCCGCAACTTCGCCTCCTGCTGAAATGGCCGCTTCATTAGGAATGATACGTTTTTCAACAAAATCCCTTGCCTGTTCTGCCAATGATTGCGCCAAAGCTGAGTGTGCATTTTTTTCATGAATACCCGACATTAATAAACCCTTTGAGCAGATGAAGCTTTAACAGGTGGCTGAATAAATTCAACGTCTGAGGTTAATTGTTTTTTATCCACCTTGCCCGCAGGACTTAACGGTAATTGACGGTAATAACGCAGATATTCTGGTAGCTTATTTATTTCCAGCCCTTGCTCTTTAAAGAAACGACTCATTTGTGATAAAGATGGACGTTCAACGCCATCACGCATTACCAAACAAATACAAATACGCTGCCCTAAATCAACATCGGCAACAGGAATACAGGCAGCACTAATTACTTCGGGATGAGATTGGGCGACATTTTCAATTTGCACGGGGCTGATATTTGCGCCACCACGAATAATAATATCTTTTTTGCGTCCTGATAAAACCAGATAACCGTCATTGTCGATATAACCTAAATCGCCCGTGAAAACCCAGCCGTCTTTATCTCGATAAATTTTATCTAACTCAGGTGCGTTCACATATTGCATCGGGCTAATCGGGCCTCTAGCGGTAATTTCACCGACATGACCTTGAGGGATGGGCAAACCTTTTTCATCCACAATTCTAATTTCGCAGACTTTAGGATTGGGTTTGCCAATTTTGCTGACGATAATGTTTAAATCATCGTTTAAAGTGCTGTGGCAATTCACGCCATCGGCTGAACCATACAGACTGATAAAGCCACAATCGAAGGCATCACTACAACGCTGTACCGAAGCCTCATCAATTTTTGCCCCCCCGCTGATAATGCCGCGTAAACTGGATTTATCAATGCTTTGCAAGCGTTCTTCTGCGGCAATGCGTTGGAACATGGTCGGCACACCAAAAATATAATTGGGCTGAAGTTTATCAATCGAATCAATAGCATTATTCACTTCAAACTTAGACATCAATACAATCGCACCACCTAGCCACGATAAAATGCCAAAAGTTGCCGACGAACCAAATGCTGTACCTAGCGGCATTAAATAAAAACCGCGAAAGTTTTTGCCATCGTCATCTATATGTTCCAGAAAACGTCCACGTCCACCAATTAAAGCATTATGTGAATACGCCACCCATTTAGGTTCAGATTCTGTGCCTGAGGAAATTAAAAAACGTACCGGCGAATTAGGGTCAACGGGCGTTAATAAAGATTCAGGAATAACAGGCGGTTTGAATAAATCATCCAGATTTAACCAGCCATTAGGTGTCTCACCATCAACAATCAAAAAACGCAGTGATAATAAAGTCGGACGTAAAGATTGGATCAAAGCACATAAATCATTATTTCCATATTTAGGCTCAGTAATAATCGCGCGTGCATCACAGCGTTTGATTAACGCTTCTATATCCAACTTGCCACGCCCTGGTGGGAACGGAGCAACCACAGCGCCTAAGGCAGCCGCCGCAAGATCTATGGCACAGCAACGCCAACTATTAGAAAGTTGGTAAGCAACCACATCACCCGCAACAATGCCCATCAATTTAAAGCTATGTGCTAGACGTTGTGCTTTATCCAGTAATTGAGCGTAAGTAACCGTTTCATCGAGTGAAATAACAGCAGGACTGTCAGGATGTTCCAAGACTTTCTCGCAAAATAATTCATAAACGGATTTGTTTGGATAAGTGCCGTCATCCGTCCATTGTTGGCGTACTTTGGTTGGCACTAAGTCGATAAGACCTGCATGATTCATTTGAACCTCCACGGAGATGTAACTTGGGTATAAGCACCCTTAGGTAATTGCGTTTGAAAATTCGGCACATCGTGTAGGGTCTTTAAATCTTCAATCGCAACCGAGGTTGCAATCCCTGCTGCGGCAAAAATCTCATTCCATTCACTGGCTGTTTTTGCTAATAAGGCTGTACTAACTGTTGTTATAAAATTTTCATCACTGACGGCACTGTTAATTTTTAGAGTTTGAATTAATTTTTCTGCTTGAACCGCATCAACACATTCAATTGCTAACTTGCCTTGTTCAGTTGGGAAAACATCATTAATCAGACTAGGCGTTTTCGGGGCTTTATCGTGATAATGTCGGTCTAAATCATCTGCTGATAACAAGGTTGCGGTACTTAATAAAGAGGTGGAAACATTTGCGCCGACTTTGTTTAAACAACGATTTAATAAAGCGATGCTGATTCCCTGCGAGGCAACCACGCCACCGAGTACGTCTAAGATGGTGAATAATGAGCCGCCGTTAGTGCCTGAATTTTTGGCAACTTTACTGGCGATGCCTGAATAGGCTTGCGTGGTAAAGTCTGTACCTGGTATGGATTTTAATGCCTCAGGTGTTTGACCCGCGCTAGTCCAGCCAGAGGCATATGCATAAATAAGAGCGGGATTTATTTTTTTGAAATCTTGATGATCGAGTTTTAATTCGGCGGCTTTATCGGGTGCCCAATTATGCAAAAACACATCAGCGGTTTCAACTAAGCCATAAATTTCGTCTTTACCTTCCTGTGATTTAATATTAACTTCACGAATGGTTTTTAAACGATTCAAAGCATCAAAACGTGCTGAACAACCTTCTGCCATCGGCGGCATACCGCGCAAAGGATCACCGCCAATCGGTTCTAAACGAATTACGTTTGCACCTAATAACGCCAACATATGACCTGCTAAAGGCCCTTGAATACGGCGGCAAGATTCGATGACAGTTAAACCCGATAACGGTAAATCGCCATTCAGTGCGTTAAACGGTGTTTCAATAATCTGAGAACCAAATTGAAAACCCCACGCGCCTTGTTGCCATGCTTGGCGGGTATCATCATCCTTAGCGCGTTCGGCTAAGGTTCTTACAGGGCAGACAGAAACGCGTGTGGCTGAACCAATGGCTTTAATGATGTCATAATCAAATTCTGCAATTGCTTGCGTTAATTCATCAGGCACAGGTGACATGGCTTTGGCATAACGCAATAGAAAAGCATTCCAGCCTTTGCCTGCTAATAATGAAGTCACGCCAATTTCTGCCCAGAATTTTTGCCACGGCTCTGGACTTAATGTTTCCAGTTCAAAAATAACGCCATCTTTAGAGACAAAGGGCGGACAGCGTGGGTGCTTAATATTATCGGGTAGCAGTTTTTCGGGCATTTCTTCAGCCGTCGCCCCTGCAATATATTGCCCCATGCTTAATAAACCTGCGGCAGACATAGAAACATGACTATCACTGATGTTAAGTCCGCGTAATTGTCCAATTGCACCCGCAATACCACCTTGCAAAGCTAATACCGAAGTCAGCGTTGAAATATAATCCCCGCCTAAAGCTTGCACCTTACCGCTTGCGCGTCCGTGTACTGACATTAAACCGCAAGCTGCTTGCATCGTATTTTCGGTGACGGAGGTTGTATTAGCGACATCCTGCCAACGGCTGATTTGACAACGCACTGGCGAG
>WTBX01000292.1 GCA_013138855.1 Methylococcaceae bacterium | reverse complement strand
CTTATCAATGGTTTCAAACTGATTATCCATTGGTTCAGAAATTTTATGTTCAGCAAACCAGTCTAGTCGTTTTTGAGCAGTTTCACTGTCAATAATATACGAGTCGGCAAATCGACCGCGCGAGCCTATATATAAATATTGCCCTTCTACACGCTGACTTTTAGGCGTAAAAAAATTACCACCTGAGCCTATATAAATAACTTTATTGCCTTCAAATTGTTCGCTTTGTTCTAAAGCATGTTGCAAGCCAGTGGAAAAATCTTTATTAAAAATTGCATCATCTTCTAAGACTAAATTAAAGTGGCTATTTGTTGCTGCAATTTTTTGTAAGGCGGTAACATGTTTCATAGCGCAAGACATCTGGGCTTTAGATAATAAGTCACCTGTAAAATATTGCTCAATTAACTCATCTGTTAGATCATCTATATCCCAATCAAGGATAAATTCCGATTCCATAGAAAAACGCGCTAATTGTTGTTCCATAAACAAATGCCGTTGAGTAAATTTCTTTACATTCAGCACATAAATATTTTGCAGTGTTTCCATTTTAATAAAGTTCCTATTTTTAATTAGCAGACTTACGCATGATGCAATCTAATTCGATTAAAGCTGCACTGTCAGGATCACGACTAACAGGATACAACGCCGTTAATTCAAAGCCAGAGTCTTTAAAACGACTTAGAGCTTCCAGATAATCAGGCATACCCTCATATAAAGGCGTTAATGAAATTTCTGATTGTAAGCCTAGAACTTGACTCAATACCTCTTTAGCACCTGCAAGCACTTTTAAGTCATAACCCTGTGTATCCATTTTTAAAAATAACTTAGTCGAATTATTATTAATTATTTCAGCAAAAACATCATCTAGCTTTTTAATGGCAATACTTTCTGTCTGTTTGACTGGAATTTTATGAGCATAAAGTTCTTTGCCGTAATCATTGGGTTTTAATAGTGATGAAAACTCAGAAGCCTCCATGACATTTATATCCATCGTGGTATTTTCTTCACCTAAGGCATAATTAAATACCTGCCAATTATCATCACTCGCACTAATTGTACTTAAATCCTGAAAACAACTGTTAACAGGTTCAAAAGAATAAATCGCACCTTGATAACCCATTTTGCGCAACATAGCACCGTACTGTCCTTTATTTGCGCCTACATCAAACACAGTGTCTATTTTTAATAAATCAAATAAAATATGTAAATGAGATTCTAAAGTTGGGTGATGTTTTTTTAAATGGCTAAGTTCATAGCCAAAAAAATTCGCAATACCATGATGTAATTTCATAAAATTCTAAGTAATAATTAACAGGCAGCTGATTATTATACGATTAAATAATTAAATAGATTTAACTTTTCATTCATTTAACGCATGATTAATCGTTTCTTTAACTTGCTCAAAAGTGACTGCATCTAAACAGGCACTGTAACTTTGCTGATGTCTATCGCAACCTTCTAAATAACAGGGAACACACTCTTTTTGTCCTTGAATTAAATAGACATTATTAACATGTTGACTGCCTTTGCTTGCAAAGGGGGGGGTATTGGAATGATAAGCAGTAGGCCACGGAGTCCATTTTACTGGGTCAGAAGGACCAAATAAGGCGATAGTTTTAACCCCTGTTGCAGCGGCTAAATGAGTGATACCTGTATCAGGGCCTATGAATAAGCGTGAGTCTTTAATAACTTGAGCTAACTGTGCTAAAGATAGTTTACCCGCAAGGTTTACAGTATTATTTGGAAACTGCTTTTGAATTTCTGTTAAATAATTAACTTCCTTAGCCACTGGACTACCTGAAAGTAGTATTTGAAATCCTTGCTGAGCAAAATAATTAGCCACCGCAATCCAGCCTTCGTCTGTCCATTGCTTATAACGCCATTGCGGCATAATGTGCATGACTACATAACGGTCAGAAATTTCAAACTGAGACAATACGCTATTATCCGTACTTGACGGTGGCGTTAATTCATAAACAGAATCTATCGCTAATAATTGACAAAGCCTAAGCAGCTCTAAAACCGTATGCGTTTTGACAACATCAAACTCTAAATATCGTTGAAAAAGGTAACGCTTAAACCAGCCTTTTTGATTTCTTGGAGGCACTAAACCAATGCGTACAGGTGCCGCTAGAAACGCATAAAGCGTCGGTCTATCACCTGTTTGCGTGCAAACAGCTAAATCATAACGACGAAAAATTTGTTTAAATAAACGTTTGTTATCGTGTGAATTAGGCTTTGTTACAGTGCTAATAAGTTTAGATATAGCAGGGTTACCTTCCAAAATTGCGGCATTATTTTGATAGATTAAGACATCAATTTCTGCATCAGGATAGGCTTTTTTTAATGAATTGATTAGCGGGGTGGTTAATAAAGTGTCACCTAAAAAGCGTAAGGTAATGACCAAAATACGCTGTGGTGATGTTTTTACAAAAAGTGGAGAGTTCATACCCTATTAAAAAGACCTGCAATAAAAAGTGAGGGCTATTTTAACAGCATTCTCAAAAATCACAGAAAAAACAAGAATCTTTAAACTTAGGTTTGATAAGTATCTTTACGAATAATGCTACGAATCGAATAAAAACTGGCATCACTCATAGGGTCTTCATGATCGGCTAAATTCACCACATGCTTAGCACGCGGTTTTTTATCGGCGGTAGTCAACAATACGATCTTAGGTCTTAATCTCTGTTCGCTATTTGATTCAACTACCATAGCAACTTCGCCCGTATTCATCTCCACGATACTACCGACAGGATAAGTGCCTATACATTGATTAAAGCTATTAACCAACGTTTCGTCAAAATGCGTTCCAACTTGAGCAAGAATTTGTGACATGGCCTCGTAATGTGTCAAGCCTTTTTTATTAGGTTTATCAATGGTTAAAGTATCATAAGTATCAACAATTGAAATCATACGCGCATAAGCTGATATTTGCTTCCCTTTTAGTCCTTGAGGAAAACCTTTACCGTCCAGACGTTCATGATGCGTATAAGCAACTTCGGAAACAATTTTGCTTAAATTGCTAGAAGACTTTAATAAAAGATTTCTTCCTAACGTTGTGTGAGATTCAATAAGATCTTTTTTATTTTCCGCCATAACTAAATCTTCTTTAGAAATTAAAAGCTTACCTATATCAAGCAACATTCCACATAAACCCAAAGTCATTAGCTCATCTTCTTCCAAATTAAGATAACGCCCCAGATTAATGGCCAGCACAGAAACATTCATACTATGTTGCCACGTTGACTGATGTTTATTCTGTAATTGTGACATCAACAAAATAGTATCAGGCGAACGCAACACACTATTAATAGATTTTTGAATACCTTTTTTAGCAACCAGAAGATCAATAGTTCCTCCCGATTTAACTTTCATCATAAAGTCTTTAATCAAATGGGTATTTCTAGCAACTGCATTTTTAGCATAATCCATTTCCTCATCAAAACTAACTTGCCGTTTAGGCGCTACGATGACTTTAGTTGAAATCTTTTTCTTGATAATATCATCGAGTTTATTAGGTTTTGTATGGGAATTTACCTTTCCAGTTCCTTCTTTTTTACCGCGTAACTTATCAAAAAAAGATTTTTTTTCAGCTTTTACTTCAACTTTTTGAGTAAGTTTTACAGGAACGCTACTTTTTGTAGTATCAACATAAACAAACTCACATTCTTTTTGAAGTTGTTTGACTTGCTTTCGTTTCTCAATCAAAAAACCTTGAAACATAAACGAAGATTCTTGCCAATCCTTATCAAGGTGAGCAACATACATTCCTATTACTAGGTCTGAAACCGAAATTTTCATTTCGTTGTCGGTTGTATTTTCTTCGTTCATGCTAACACCTTAATAAATGCCAAGAAATAAAACGCCTGCCGTACAAATGAACAGCCCTCAGACGAACATAACAAATAAAGAAGTATAGAAATGTTACTGCTTACACTTTACAAATTGTTTATGAGAAAGTCTACCTTGATTTAGCTTCAAAGTATTGTTTTTGTAAACTAGAGTGTGAACTGTATGACAGGATCATTTTGACGACTGGGTATCAAGGTTAAGATAACTGTCGGCAGGAGGGAATAGAGAAAAATAAAATTCT
>WTBX01000409.1 GCA_013138855.1 Methylococcaceae bacterium | reverse complement strand
GACGTAGTCTTTTGGGTAGCTGCCAGTCCCCCCATTAATTAAATATTAATATAAACGTGGGGACTGGCAGCAAACCAAAGGGCTTCGCCCTTCAGCTTGCCGCCAGTCTTTTAATTGTGCAGATTGATATTTGCGTAACATCAGTCAATTAATTTCCGTGAACATCAATCACCTTAATATATTCCCCTTCCGCCTCACGCGTAGAACCCACTACAATTTGCTGTTCATTCTCATTCGATATTTCCAACTGCCCCGAAACCTCTACCCATTCTCCCGCTTGAGCCTGACCATTATAAGTCGCCGTAAAACACACAATGGCTCGAATTTCAGGATGCTCAATTAAAAACTCCGCAGGATAATCAAAACCATAACGATCATCAGTTACTTTGACCTTCAACGTCACTTTACCGCGCTTGTAATAATGCCGATCACTTTCCAAATCTTGCTGACATAGACTAATATCAAATTTACGCCCGTGAATCAGAGCTTTATTATATTTGCGCAACTCATGCCAGACATAATCCTCAAAACTTAAATCACAGCCACGCCGCTCAAAGGCTTCTCGCCAATCTTGTTCGCCTAAAGCCTGTAACTTATCCTCAGCAATCAACCACGCAATTGTTTTTCGCGCATGATGAAATAAATCTCTATCATAAAAAACTAAATCAATATCAGAGCTTTCTTTTTGCATACCGACAGACAACGAACCTGTTATCCCAATTTTTGCAAAATCTAAGCCTTTTTCAGCTAATAACTGACATAAAGTAATTAAATCAGCACTAGGTTTATCATTTTCCCGTTGTTTCAATAACTGCTGTAAACGCAGCCGCGCCTGATAATGTTGGCTAATAGCCGTAACCTCAACAGCATGTAAGTGAGCATCTAGCTGTTTTGAATAATGCAAATACTGCGGGTGATGCTCTTTTAATAACGCATTTGCGACAGCCGTTGTGACTTTACGCCATTCACCATTAAAACAGGCATAGCGTAAAAAGCATAAAATCTTACCCAGCTCATCACCATTTTTTAACACTGCAAAACGTAAGCCTTCAGCAGTTTCTATATAATCTTTACTATAAAATTGATTCATTATTAGCCTTCTATGATTAGGGTTAGAGAGTCATCAGGTAATATTTTAAACCACAAACTGCGAAGATAAGTCTTCATGTGTTTTGTGGTTATATTAAAGGGTTGAATTACTTAATCCGCGTTAAATTGATAAACCATAAAACTAACGCTTACGATTTCTAGGGTAAATAAACTATTTAGTCATTGAAAAAAAACACCTTTTCTCATATCCTCACTACTAAGGCTTGCATAAAGTCTTACTGTTTCATTACACCTAAATAAAAATAATCATAGATAAGAGGGTTTGTATGAAGATAGGAATTCCAAAAGAAATTCACGAAGGTGAAAAGCGGGTCGCCACTACACCAGAGGCGGCTGAAAAAATTATAAAAATGGGCTTTGAGGTCATTGTGGAATCAGGAGCAGGCGATGCCGCCGATATTTCTGATGAAGCCTACAAAGAAGCGGGTGCCAAAGTTTATAAAACGACGAAAACAGTATGGAAAAATGCTGATATTATCATGAAGGTTCGCCCGCCTGAAGACAGTGAAACCGATTTATTAAGTGCGGGTAAAACCTTAATTAGTTTTATTTGGCCAGCACAAAATAAAGCGTTAATGGATAAGCTGTCTGCTAAAAAAGTTAATGTGATCGCCATTGACAGCGTGCCGCGAATTTCCAGAGCGCAAAAACTTGACGGTTTAAGCTCAATGGCAAATATCGCAGGTTATCGAGCGGTCGTTGAAGCGGCGCAACACTTTGGACGTTTTTTTACAGGGCAAATTACCGCCGCAGGTAAGGTACCACCCGCAAAAGTGCTGGTTATCGGAGCTGGGGTTGCAGGTTTAGCGGCCATTGGTGCAGCTAAAAGCATGGGAGCAATTGTTAGAGCCTTTGATACACGTCCCGAAGTGAAAGAGCAAATCGAAAGTATGGATGCTGAATTTTTGATGCTCGATTTTAAAGAAGAAGGTTCTGGTACGGGCGGTTACGCTAAAACCATGTCCAAGGAGTTTATCGAAGCAGAAATGGCATTGTTTGCACGCCAAGCAATGGAAGTCGATATTATTATCACCACTGCTTTAATACCGGGTAAACCTGCCCCTGAGTTAATCACCTCAGGCATGGTAGAAAGTATGAGAGCGGGCAGTGTTATTGTGGATTTAGCCGCCGAACAAGGGGGTAACTGTGCTTTGACTGAAAAAGATAAAGTCGTCGTTAAGCATGGGGTCACGATGATTGGTTATACCAATTTACCCAGTCGTTTAGCGAATCAATCTAGTCAATTATATTCAACTAATTTACGTCATTTACTCACCGAGTTAAGTCCTGAAAAAGACGGTAATATTAACGTCAATATGGAGGATGAAGTCATTCGAGGCGCAACGGTGATTAAGGAAGGTAAAATCACTTGGCCACCGCCCGCACCTAAACTATCCGCAGCACCTTCTCCACAGATAGAAGCGCCTGCTAATCAAGTGGCAGAAGTTAAAAAATCCATCATTCCTGAATGTGTTAAGCCTTTTTTACCTGTCCTTATTGGCGGTTTAATTTTATTCGCTGTCGGTTCAGTCGCACCCGCCTCCTTTATGTCGCATTTCACCGTCTTTGTTTTAGCCTGCTTCATTGGCTACCAAGTGATATGGAGTGTCACCGCGTCCTTACACACACCGTTAATGAGTGTCACTAATGCCATCAGTGGCATTATCGTTGTGGGTGCATTAGTACAAATCTCGGCTTCGGGATTTTGGATTAGTGTACTTGCAGGTTTAGCCATTTTAATCGCCTCAATCAATATCGCAGGTGGCTTTTTAGTCACACGCCGTATGCTTGAAATGTTTAGAAAATAGGGAGATAAGATTATGTCACAAAGTTTAGTTTCAATGTCTTACGTTGCAGCGTCCATTCTATTCATTTTAAGTTTAAGCGGATTAAGTCACCCAGAAACCTCCAGACGTGGTAATTACTACGGCATGGCGGGGATGGTGATTGCGATTTTAGCGACCATCTTAAGCGATGCGGTTACCTCTTACGTCATTTTGATTATCGCCTTATTAATTGGTGGCTTTATCGGTACTAAAGCGGCATTAAAAGTCGAAATGACCCAGATGCCAGAATTAGTTGCCTTAATGCACAGCTTAGTCGGTATGGCTGCGGTGTTAGTTGGTTATGCTAATTTTATGGACAATTCCTTGTCTTTAGAAGGGGCTGAAAAAACCATTCACGAAGTTGAAATTTACATCGGTATCTTAATTGGTGCGGTGACTTTTTCAGGCTCAGTGATTGCGTTTGGAAAGTTATGCGGGAAAATCAGCGGCA
>WTBX01000033.1 GCA_013138855.1 Methylococcaceae bacterium | reverse complement strand
GGTAAATAGCTAATGGAGCGTTTTAGGTTTAATTCAAGCTGTTCAACATTATCAGTTTGACTATAGTTTGCATTTTTTAATAGCAATAGACTGTCTTTGAGTAGATTGCTATTTGCGGAGATATTTTCGATATGTTCAATACGATTAAGGTGCGTGGGATAATCGACTTGTGAATTAAAAAATAAAATAGTTGCCAGAGTCGTTGCCAACAAAAATAATAATGTTAACGGGGAAAAAAAAAGGTGAAGATTTTTTATCCCAACATTTAAAGGTGAAATTATTTGCTTTATATTTTTTAACACAATCTTTAAAGATAGTTTCGATTTAAAAAAAGACACTCAGGTTAATAGTCTTTAAGCTAGAAAACGTCTTAAACTAGTAACTTAACAGTATGGCTAAGTAACTATCCATAAGTCTTCTAACCTTTTTATAAACCGTTAAAACGGTTGAGTTTTTTCTTTTTACATAGCCCACGGTTTAAACCGTGGGCTATGTAAAATAATGAGAAAAACCGTTTCAACGGTTTACCAGCTTTCCTCTCTAATAAAATGTTAGGAGACTTTTGGTTACCTATATGAAGGCTAGATACTTTTAAAGACCATACTCAAACCATGAAGAACATAAAGTATAAGAGATTTAAGTCTTCATGTTCCTCATGGTTTATAAACGCTAGCTGTCCCACCTTAATTTGATAGCCACCAACACGGAAGGCAGAATGAAAAACATATTGTTTCACTCCGAATCCCTCGTCTAAGTTAGCTATCGCTTATTAAATTAATAATTCAATCCAATGACGAAGTTTTTGGGTTGAGTTTGCTTGTAAATGGTTTAAACAGCCAATATTTGCACTTACAATACAATCTGGATTATCTGCTTGCAAGGCTTTAAGCTTATTATCACGTAATTGTGTTGCTAATTCTGTTTGCATCAGAGAATAAACACCCGCCGACCCACAACATAAATGACCATTCTCAATGGTCATTATTTTATAGCCTAATCGCTGCAAAATATTTTCAACCACACCACTTAAGCGTTGCCCATGCTGTAATGTACAAGGGGCTTGAAAGGCAAGCTTTACATTATCGACTTGCTGAAAAACACTTAAGTCTTCGACCGTAATAACTTCACTAATATCTTTTACTAATGATGAGAATCTTGCCGCTTTTTCACGGTAATTAGCATCATCTTTTAATAACAAGCCATAATCTTTTAACATTACCCCGCAACCACTCGCGGTACTGATAATTGCCTCCGCGCCTGCTTCAAGATAAGGCTCACACGCATCAATATTATTCCTTACCAATTGTAAGGCTTTTTGATGTTCAGATAAATGATAATTTAATGCACCACAACAACCACTGCTGTTAACGCTAATTAAAGAAATCTGTAATTTATTTAAAACCCGTGTTGTGGCTTGGTCAATTTCAGGGGCTAAAACATTTTGTACGCAGCCTGTTAGCAATAACATTTTTCGAGAATGTGTGGTGTTTATTTCGACCTTAAGGGGCTGATAATCGGGAATTTTTTGTTTAAATTGCTGGGGTAATAATGGCTTAATCGGTCTGATTAGCCGTAACAGCAAAGAAAAACGTTGTTGAGAAGTAAATACCCAAGCAATGAGTTGACGTTTTAGTTTGTTGATTAGCGGGCGAGGAACTTTCTCATCAACAATCACACGCCCTAAATCTAAAAGACGTTCATAACGAACCCCAGAAGGGCAAGTGGTTTCACACGCCCGACAACTTAAACAGCGGTCTAAATGATATTGACTTAGTTGAGAGACCTCTTGACCTTCCAGCATTTGTTTTAATAAATAAATACGCCCGCGTGGAGAGTCTAATTCATCGCCTGTTAACTGATAAGTGGGACAAGTTGCATTACAAAAACCACAATGCACACAACTTCGCAAGATGCTTGCCATTTCATCATGATGCGGAGATGTTTTTACAAAATCAGCTAAAGTGGTTTGCATAAGAAGAGTTAATGTTGAGATTACTATTCAGGCGGAGTCGCGACTTTTAGTCGCGCACGAAGTTTCAAATATAAATTTTAAAACACGCTTATTTAAATCTGTTTAATTTTAAAGATATTTTAGGTCTCGTACGCGACTAAAAGTCGCGTTTCCGTATAGCCTACTTGAGAATTAAAAATCAAATAAGGGTCGAATGCAGATTTTAAATTTTGCTGTAATTTTAATAAATGCCCAGAAAGTGGCGTAAATCTATTTTCTTGTTTGGTTTCGCTTTTAAATAAAGTCGCATGACCATCGGCTGCAACCGCCGCTGCAAATATTTTTTCGGCAGCAGCATTTGATTTTAACCAACGTTGCGCCCCGCCCCAGTCATAAAACCACTCACCCTCTAAATCTAATTTTTCAGTTGCAGGCGGGACAGATAAACGCCATAGATTTTCAGAGGTTTGAAAAAAATCTAATTGCTGCTCGTTTAAAGCCTGCCAATATTTAGACGAGGCGATTAATTCTTCCCCGCCTATTTTTTGCTGCGCCGCGCTAA
>WTBX01000323.1 GCA_013138855.1 Methylococcaceae bacterium | reverse complement strand
ACTTGCTGATAGTGTTATACTGAATGGCTATTTTTTAAAATTCAGAGTGAGTCTTATGGAAGAACATTTTTCCAAAATTATTGAAGCAGTGGGTGAAGATTTAAACCGTGAGGGTTTGCTTGATACGCCTAAGCGTGCTGCTAAAGCATTTAAGTTTTTAAATAATGGCTATGAAAAAACATTAGATGAAGTATTGAATAATGCTATTTTTGAAGCCGATACAGAAGATATGGTGATTGTTAAGAATATAGAGTTATATTCTTTATGCGAACATCATTTATTGCCTTTTATTGGTAAATGTCATGTAGGTTATTTACCGCAAGGTAAAGTTGTGGGGTTATCGAAAGTTGCTCGCGTTGTTGATATGTACGCACGACGTTTGCAGATTCAGGAAAAGTTAACCAAAGAAATTGCTGATGCGATTGAAAAAGCAACAGGCGCACGCGGTGTTGCTGTCGTTATTGAGGCAAAACATTTATGTATGATGATGCGCGGTGTTGAAAAACAAAATTCTGTAATGACAACTTCCGTGATGACTGGTATTTTTAGAGAAGAAATCAGCACACGCGCTGAATTTTTAACGCTCGTTAATCATTAAACATGGGTAACTGTAATGCAAAAAAAACGGGTGTATTGTTAGTGAACTTAGGCTCGCCCGCATCAACTAAAACTTCTGATGTTAGGCGTTTTCTTAGAGAATTTTTAAGCGATCCGCGTGTTGTTAATTTGCCCCGTTTTCTATGGTGGCTAATTCTTAATTGCTTTGTATTACCGTTTCGCCCTAGAAAATCTGCTAAGGCTTATAAACAAATTTGGCAAAAAAATGGCTCCCCCTTGGTTTTATTTACTCAGTCTTTAACGGAGAAGCTTACAAAAGCCGTGAATGACAAAAATATCATTGTTGATTATGCAATGAGTTATGGAAAGCCTGCAATTACTGAAAAACTAGCGGAATTTAAAGCTCAGCAGGTTGAGGAAGTCGTCATTATTCCTTTGTACCCTCAATATTCCTCAACGACGACAGCCTCAGTTTATGATGCGGTGACCGTTTTTTTAAAGGGTGGCTGGCATATTCCTTCCTTACGTTTTGTCAGTGATTATCATCAGCATCCACTTTATATAGAAGCAATTGCCAAATCCATACAAAAAAATTGGGATGAACAAGGTAGGGCGGAACTATTATTGATGTCCTTTCACGGTTTACCTGCAAAATTAACCGAATGGGGCGACCCTTATTTTCATCAATGCCAGCAAAGTGCGAAATTAATTGCCCAAAAATTGGGACTAAAGGATGAACAGTGGAAAATTGTTTTTCAGTCGCGTTTTGGTAAAGCCGAATGGCTAAAACCTTACTGTATTGAAGTCTTGCAAGAATTGCCTCAGCAAGGGATTAAAAGTGTCGATGTAGTTTGTGCAGGCTTTGCAGTAGATTGTCTGGAAACTTTAGAGGAAATTGCGATGACTAATAAAGATATTTTTATTAAAGCAGGCGGCGAGGCGTATCATTATTTCCCCGCTTTAAATGATGATCAGGCACATATTAAGTTAATGCTTGACTTAGTACAGAATTAATATATCAATAAAATCAAACATGGAAAATAAGATTTTTCATTTATAAATTTTAAATGCGCTAATCTTAATGATATTAACGAATGTTTTTTACTTATTAGTTGTCGATAGCATTGCATAAAATCGGCTTTCTAAAAATTTATAGATAATTATTTACAGAATTCAAAATGAAAATAGGTACAGCTCTAAGTAGTAGCGCAACTAAAGCCTTGTTATTAGGCAGTGGTGAATTAGGTAAGGAAGTGGCTATTTCTTTGCAACGTTATGGTGTTGAAGTGATTGCTGTTGATCGTTACCCAGATGCCCCCGCTCATCAAGTTGCCCATAGCTCTCATGTCATTGATATGACTGACGCAGACGCAGTTAAAAAGCTTATTAGCGACGTAAAGCCTGATTTTATTATTCCTGAAATTGAAGCGATAGCGACACCAGCTTTGGCAGAAATAGAGGCAGAAGGCTTATGTACTGTTGTACCTAATGCTAAAGCGGTGCAATTGACAATGAACCGTGAAGGTATTAGAACGCTCGCCGCAGAAACGCTAGGCATACCAACATCGGCTTATGCCTTTGCAACTAGCTTTGAAGAATTAAAAGCGGCTGTTGATAATGGCATTGGCTATCCCTGCTTTATCAAGCCAACGATGTCATCATCGGGCAAAGGTCAGTCTATGGTGAACGTCGCAGGAGATTTGGAAAAAGCATGGGAAGTTGCCAAGCAAGGCGGGCGAGCAGCAACAGGCAAGGTCATCGTTGAAGCCAAGATTGACTTTGATTTTGAAATTACCTTGCTCACCGTCAGAGCGTTGAACTCTAAAGGGCAAGTAGAGACTTATTTTTGTGAGTCCATAGGTCATCGGCAAGAAGACGGTGATTACCGTGAAAGCTGGCAGCCACAAGCTATGAGTGAAAAAGCCATAGAAAAAGCTCAAGAAATCGCCAAAAAAGTAACGGATGAAATAGGCGGCTTGGGGCTTTTTGGGGTAGAATTGTTTATAAATCAAGATAATGTATGGTTTAGTGAAGTAAGTCCCAGACCTCATGACACAGGTATGGTTACAATGGCGACACAGAGGCAGAGTGAATTTGACTTACATGCCCGCGCAATTTTGGGCTTACCTGTTTCAACAGCAATGCAAACCGCAGGCGCGAGTGCGGTTATTTTAGGCGGTATAGATAGTAAAGCCGTCATTTATAAAGGTTTAGATGAAGCGTTAGCAGTTCCTGAAACCGAAATTCGTTTATTTGGCAAGCCAGAGGCTTTTAAATCAAGACGAATGGGGGTTGCGTTAAGCGTGGCAGATAACACTAATGAAGCTAGAGCCAATGCGGTAAAGGCAGCTAGTTTAATAGAGATTCTGAATTAACGAAGGAGGAAATATGACCAAACTTCTAATGAGCTTTTTAGTCGCTTTGATTTTTTCAAGTGCTGCATTAGCAGATGTTTACAAATATACAGGCTCTGACGGCAAAGTCTATTACACCGACACGCCACCGAATAAGAAATATAAACGTATTATTCGTACTAAAGTCATTGTCAATATTAGAAATAAACCTACGGGGTTAAATTTAAGTTCTGTTTCTAAAAAGAAATATGGAAAAATATCTCGTTATGCTAGGGCAAACAAGAAAAAATACACTCCTTATATTAAACAAGCAGCGAAAAAATACAGAGTGAGTGAAAAGTTGTTACATGCTGTTATTTTGGCAGAGTCAGCTTATAACCCTAATGCAGTCTCTTCGGCAGGAGCGGTAGGTTTAATGCAATTAATGCCTGCAACAGCAAGGCGTTATGGCGTTACCAATCGTAATGACCCTAAACAAAATATCAGTGGTGGAGCGCGTTATTTAAGAGACCTATTGAAAATGTTTAACTCAAATCTCACGCTAGCGGTTGCAAGTTACAATGCAGGAGAGGGTGCGGTTAAAAAATACAATAACTCCATTCCACCGTATAAAGAAACGCGTAATTATGTAAAGAAAGTATTAGCGTTTTATAAAAGTTAATAGCTTTACTTAGAGATGAAGGGAAGTTCGTAATGAGCTTCCCTTTTTTATTTTATACTGCCCAGTAAACTCAATATATAGTAACTGATGTTATGACAGTCCTTTATTGATTTTCATACTCTACAAAGAGACTGCCAGCCCTTACTTTCGTATTTTCACGGGAATCCCTAAAGATCCTAAATTTCATGACAATAGGACTCGCTAATATTAAAAATATTGCCGAGATTTTCAAAGGTTGGGAAATGTCTCAAGTAATATAAAGTTAATAGAGTACAATTAGATGAAAATAATTTTGAGGAATTTAGTCCTCATTTTGTTATCGGTTTAATCTCTTTTTGTAATTTCATATGAATTCAGACCTAACAAAAAGTGAAAAAACTTGTTTTTTCACTCCTAAAACTAATCTTAGAACAATTTCTGTTACAATAGGCGACTTTTTTAAAATTAGCTGCTAAAAAGAAACACCTAACTCATTCGGCTCAATTTTCCGCAATATCTCTATCTAACCAATTAAAAAACAAGTGGATTTAAAACATATACGAAATTTCTCCATCATCGCCCATATCGATCATGGAAAATCAACGCTTGCTGACCGTTTCATACAAATATGCGGCGGTTTAAGCGATAGAGAAATGGAATCCCAAGTCTTAGACTCTATGGATTTAGAACGCGAACGCGGTATTACCATTAAAGCGCAAAGCGTTACGCTGGACTATAAAGCCGAAGATGGTCAAACCTACCAGTTAAATTTTATCGACACACCAGGCCATGTGGACTTTTCTTATGAAGTCTCGCGCTCACTTGCCGCTTGCGAAGGGGCATTATTGATTGTCGATGCCGCACAAGGCGTGGAAGCTCAAAGTGTGGCTAATTGCTATACCGCGATTGAGCAAGGCTTGGAAGTTATTCCAGTATTAAATAAAGTGGACTTACCTTCTGCGGAACCTGAAAGGGTGATGCACGAAATTGAGGATGTGATTGGTATTCCTGCGGATAATGCACTCAAAATTAGTGCAAAAACAGGTATGGGGGTTGAAGGGGTTTTAGAGCAACTTGTCAAAGAAATACCTCCTCCAAAAGGTGATATTAATGCACCTTTGCAAGCATTGATTATCGACTCATGGTTTGATAATTATTTAGGTGTAGTCTCTTTAGTTCGTGTTATCAATGGTAGTTTAAAAAGAAAACAAAAAATTACCATTATGTCTACGGGCAAGTCCTTTATTGCTGAAAAAGTGGGAGTCTTTACCCCTAAGCGTTTAGAGCAGGAACAACTTAATACGGGTGAAGTAGGTTTTATTGTCGCAGGGATTAAAGATATTTTTGGTGCGCCTGTCGGTGATACGGTTACCTTAACGGATAATCCGACTCCCGATTTGCTGGATGGTTTTGAAAAAGTCCAGCCGCGCGTATTTGCAGGGCTTTATCCTGTCAGCTCCGATGATTATGAAAATATGCGGGAAGCTTTAAATAAGCTACGCCTTAATGATGCCGCCATGCATTTTGAACCCGAAACTTCACAAGCCTTAGGCTTTGGGTTTCGCTGTGGATTTTTGGGGATGTTGCACATGGAAATTGTGCAAGAGCGTTTGGAACGTGAATATAATATTGATTTAATCACCACCGCGCCTACGGTAATTTATGAGGTTGAAACGCATAAGGGCGAAGTCCTCATGGTTGATAATCCTGCAAAATTACCTGACTCGGGGATGATTACCGAAATCAGAGAGCCTATTATTTTGGCAAATATTTTAGTTCCACAAGATTATTTAGGCAGTGTAATTAGTCTTTGCGTTGAAAAACGTGGTGTTCAAAAAGATATGCAGTACACAGGGTCTCAAGTTTCCTTAAACTATGAACTACCCTTAAGTGAAGTCGTTTTAGACTTTTTTGATCGTTTAAAATCGGTTTCCCGTGGTTATGCTTCATTTGATTATGAATTTTTACGTTTTGAGCCTGCTGAGCTAATTAAATTGGATGTGTTAATTAATGGCGATAAAGTAGATGCCTTGTCTATTATTGTCCATAAAGATTTAAGTCAGAATCGCGGTAGAGATTTAGTCGAAAAAATGAAAGAATTAATCCCACGACAAATGTATGAAGTTGCCATACAAGCGGCGATTGGCTCAAAAGTTATTGCGAGATCAACCGTTAAAGCCATGCGAAAAAATGTAACGGCTAAATGTTATGGTGGCGATATTAGCCGTAAGAAAAAGCTGTTAGAAAAACAAAAAGCGGGTAAAAAACGCATGAAGCAAGTCGGCAGCATTGAAATTCCACAAGAGGCGTTTCTTGCTGTTTTACAAATCAACAAAGAATAATCCACACTGGCCCTTTAACCTTATATATTGATAAATATGGATTTTGATTTTTCCTTTTTTTTAGTTGTCGCAACCTTTGTCACAGGAATTACGTGGGGCGGCTATCTGCTATATTTAAAATCCATAGATATGGAGTTTAGTGAAGAAAATGAGCCTCTATTAGTCGAATATGCGCGTTCATTTTTTCCTGTCGTATTAATCGTACTATTACTACGTTCTTTTTTAGCCGAACCCTTTCGCATTCCTTCTGGCTCTATGATGCCAACCTTATTAATTGGGGATTTTATTCTTGTTAATAAATTTACTTATGGCATTAGGTTACCTGTCTTAAATAATAAAATTATTGCGCTAAATGAACCTGAACGCGGCGATGTGGTTGTTTTTCGTTACCCTAAAAACCCTGCCGTTGATTATATTAAACGCGTCATAGGTCTACCAGGTGATAAAGTTGCTTACTATAATAAAAAAATTTATATTAATGGTCAGCCAATATCACAAGTTTCTTTAGGCTCTTATCAGGGATTAGGTCAAGGTAAAAATATGACGGGAGCCGAACATTTTGTTGAAAATTTAGAAACTGTCGAGCATAGTATTTTAATCAGGCAAGGTCAGTCTTCGATTGAATCTGTTTATATTGTTCCTAAAGGGCATTATTTTGTGATGGGTGATAACCGTGATAACAGCAATGATAGCCGTTATTGGGGGACTGTTCCTGAAGCAAACTTAGTGGGCAAAGCTTTTTTCATCTGGATGAACTGGGATTTGCAACACAAAGGTATTAATATCAGTCGTATTGGTACACTATTAAAATAAATTTTATTTACTTAACTATTAAAAGTATAAATTTAGGAGAACACATGCGTTATTTCGCTAAAAAACAACAAGGTATGACGGCTGGCGGTATTGTACTAATGCTGATTGGTATCTGCATGTCTGTCGTCATTGCACTAAAAATAATTCCTGTTTATATGCAGCAAGGCAAAGTCAAGAGTGCGCTGGAATCTATGGCAAACATTCCTGAGATTGAAAATAAAAGTAAACGTGAAGTAAATACTTTCTTGTACAAACGTTTTGATGTTAATGGAATTAGAAATTTACCTAAAGATGCGGTTAAAATAACTAAATTTGGCGGTTATTTAAAAATAAAAATTAAATATGACACTGAAGAACAACTTGTCAGTAATCTTTTTGTATTGATAAAGTTTGATGAAGAAATAGAAGTTGGCAGCAAGTGATAAAACAACCTGAGCAACTGGCTAAAAAACTAAACCTAACATTTAAACAAGCTGTGCTTTTTCGTATCGCGTTAACACATAGGAGCATGGGGGCTAATAATAACGAGCGTTTAGAATTTTTAGGTGACTCAATTTTAGGCTTTGTAATTGCCCAAAAGCTCTA
>WTBX01000319.1 GCA_013138855.1 Methylococcaceae bacterium | reverse complement strand
TCCAATGAACTCACGCGATCTATCGCCTCTTCTACAGGAACAGACACATCACAAAGCTGTTTAACTTGTTGATTTAAGGCAGGATCAAAACGCTGATTAAAAAAATCTAATAATAAGCGTACCACTTGAGGATTTTTAGATAAGGTGAGTTCTACATAAGATTGACTAAATGTCAGTCCAAGTTGACGCAGGTAAAAATACAGGGCGCGAAATAAATTCACTTGTTGCCAGTTTAAACCCGCCTTGAGAATTAACGCATTAAAACTGTCATTTTCAGTTCTTGCAAACCAACATTGTTCAAGGGCTTCTTCAAAACGTGGTTTTAAATCTGCCAAATCTAAATCACGACTATCAACTCTATATTCCAAACCAAAATCATGTAGCCATAAGGATTCGTCACTATCTTTATTTTTGATTTTATAAGGACGTTCATCTCTCACTTTTATACCCATATTTTCCAGCATAGGTAAACTTTTAGATAATGAGGCTTGTTGTCCACGACTAAATAATTTAAAACGTAGGGTTTTTTTACCACTCACCGTTAAAGGGCTGTAGAGTAGACTATCCGCTGAGAAATCACTGGCAATTAATTTTTCAAATTTATCTATATCAAGTAAGGCGGTGCGCGTCGAGACTTCTTCCCTATAAGCTGCGGAAAAACCTTCGCTATAACTATAAAATAAGCGATTACCTTTAGCTTCACCGAAATAATTATGCAATTCTACTTTTAAGTCATCTTTCCATTCAGCCAGAGCTTCAACAATATGTTGTTCTAAAGCCTTAAGGTCGTATTGTTCGCAACAACCTTTGCTACTGTGAATAATAAAGTGAATTCTAGCCAAAATGGACTCGGATAATTGCACACTGAAATCAACGTTTTCTCCTTTAAAAACATCTAATAGGATGGTCTGAATTTTTTTGCGCGACTCGGTATGATAACGCTCTCTAGGCACAAAAATTAACAGGGAAATAAAATGTCCATAAACATCATGGCGCACAAAGACTCGCACTCTTTGTCTTTCCTGTAATTGCATAACCCCCATAGCGCACTCAAATAAAGTTTTATCATCCGCCTGAAATAATTCATCGCGTGGCAGCGACTGTAAAATAAAAAATAATGCCCGCGCCCCATAAGTATTTGGCCTGAATGCCGAGCGTTCTCTAAGCCGCTGAATTTTATCTTTGACCATCGGTATTTCTTTCAGGTCACAGGAATAAGCGGAGGAACTGTAAAGCCCTAAAAAGCGTTTCTCAGCAATCATTTTGCCATCCGCATCATATTGTTTAATACCAATATAATCCATGAATACCGAACGATGCACCGTTGAGCGCGTGGTGGCTTTGGTGATGATTAAAGGGGAGTCTTGTTCAAGGTATTCATAAACGGTAGCGGGCAACCATTTTGAGTGTTCTTTTAAAAGCGGTGCGATAGTGTCTTTAAGAATGCCTAAGCCGCTGTTAGGAATCATTTTAAAGCCATGTTCTTTATTTTCGCCTAATAACTCATATTCTCTGTACCCTAAAAAGACAAAATGATCGTCATGCAACCATTGTAAAAATCCAATACAATCCTTTAAAGAATACTTTGAGTTTTGTTTCTGAGTCTTAAGCTCTGCAATAATCTTTGTCATTTCCTTACGACACTGCCCCCAATCTTCAGTTGCCGCTCGAACATCTGTTAATACTTGGGTTAAATCCTTATATAAGTCATCAATCATGACCTCATTACTTTGCCTATCTATTTCAACATGCAGCAAACATTCCCTACTGGCTGTTTTGTCTTCTGTTGACGCAAAACCTAATAACTGTCCCTTTTTATCACGCTTAAAATTAAAGACAGGATGAATAACCAAATGATTTGTAAAACCATGTCGATTTATTTCCATACAAACCGATTGCAATAAAAAAGGCATATCGCTAATTACGATTTCAACAATCGTATGTTGTGATTGCCAACTATGATCTTCTAAGGTCGGATTATAAATATGAATACAAGATTCACCAACATCATGATTTAAAAGTAAGTTCCAATGTGATAACAATGCGCCATACCAATCCTCAACACTGTTTTCACCATTAAAGTTTTCTATGGTTACTGCCTGATAATACTGTGTTGCAAATTCACACAATAATTGAGCTTGTTCACCTGTCAGCTTGGTTTGAATATACGCTAATAAACGACTCAAAAATTCTTGCTCAGTTTTATATTCCATCAGGCTACCTGCTTTAAGTTTAATCTGTTACTCGAACCTTATCACTGTTTGTACATCAGGGCGATATTTTTATTTCAGCTTTTTTAGGGTAGAAATATCCTTGTTTTTTGATAAGTTATCTTAAATGTTAATCGCGTTGTTTAGATAAACCCTTTCATCTCAATAAAACTTACAAACCATAAAGAACATGAAGATTTTTAAATCTTTTATACCTTAGACATCTTTCCTAATTAATTCCCTAAAGAATAAAGCCTGTAAAGACTCATTTAACAATTCAAAGAAAAGTATTAGACCTCCGAGGTTTTAAAAACCTCGGAGGTCTGAAAACACGATTAATTCAGGGATACCATCCCTTAAAGGGATGTTATCTAGGCTGTCGAATTTTACTTCAATCACCTATGTTTCACCTTCCCAGCTTATGGATTTTAACACTTCAAAAATAATTTTAGAAAAAACTTAAACAATATG
>WTBX01000206.1 GCA_013138855.1 Methylococcaceae bacterium | reverse complement strand
GTACTAAAGTATCGAATTGATAGCGAACACATAACAAACTAATAAACACACTCACCATAAGTACAAATGCAGTAATCAATGAAATACTAACCGTTAGCTTTGTGCCTTCACAACGGAAGAAATGATGTTTTTTACTGTTAGCGTCTAACATTATTTACTTCCTAAAGAAAGAAATCTTATTTAAAATACCTAAGTCCCATTATTATTCTAACTTACAAGCTAATCATTTGCTAACGATTTCAATCATTCATTTAGGACAGCGTTGCTTGAAAACTTTTAAAGTATAAAGTAGCTCTCACCGTTCGCTTATTTTTTTAGAAGAAAGCAATATTCGAAATTACTTATAAATAAATCAGTTATATTTTTAAGAATTTTGTCTTCATTATTGCTAGAAACTGTGATTTTACAATGTCAAATTTGCTAAAACAACTGGACGAGGCATTTGATAGTGTTACTGCTGATATATGCTCTGGAATAATTAGGAAGGTTGAGGACAAATTTTGGAGTGAAGATATAGATTTAGAGTCAGAATAGACATCCTTCATTTGCCTTAAAAAGTAGTTTACAGTTTATTTTTTAAAAATTGCGCGGAGTTCAATAGCTATAGCTATTTCCGTGACTCGCCAATAGCTATAGCTATTGAACTCCGATTTAAACTGTAAATCGAAAAATGAAGGGTGCCGTTTTTCGTTAAACTCTTTATCAAGGGCGAGTCTGTTGGTATCTTGCGGATTAGCGGCAAAAAATACAATGCGGGTTTTATTTATCATAAGCAATCATGGTTTTGGACGATCAACTTAAAGAGTTTAAGAGTCTGGACTGAAAAAACAAGTTTTTCATAATGTTGCTAAAAAAACAATTATTCATGAATTTGATTTGATTCAACTAAGCCCCTCTAAATAAATGTTTTGTGCTACCATCCTGATAATTAGTTAATCACTCGTGTTTGAAAAAAAATGAACAATTCTCACGCTACAGATACCGCTATTTTTGCTTTAAGTCGTGATGCAATCGCTATCTGTGATGACAAAAAAAATATCGTGCAAGTTAATCCCGCTTTTGAGCATTCTCTTGGTTATAAAAGCGAGGATATAGTTAATCAAAATTTATTTGGGTTATTAACTGATGATTCAAAAATAAGGCAAGAAATTGAGCAAGAATTAGATGACGAAAGAGAGTGGGTGGGAGATGTTAATTTAAACTGTCAAAATAAAGAAATAAAAAAAATGACGGTGTGTAGTTCTCATGATCTACAAGAAAATACCGATAAGCCTAAGTTATTTTTAATTATATTGGGGCTGAGTAATGAGCGTGATAAAAAAGAAAATTATTATGATAAATTGACGGGGTTAGCAACACCCCAGTTATTTATTGACCGTACTGAACAGGCGTTAATCGCAGCCCCTAGAAGTAATAAATCAGTTGCCTTATTAATGGTGGGTTTAGATCGTTTTGTATTAATTAATGATGGACTCGGTTATCACATTGGCGATCAAGTTTTAAAAGCAGTTGCGGATAAGCTAAATCAAAACATTAGACGCAGCGATACCGCAGCGCGTATTGAAGGTGACCGCTTTGCATTGGTAATGCAGATTACCTCGATTGAAGACAGTGTTTTTGTTGCAGAAAAAATTCTAAAAAGTATGTGTCAAACTTTAGAGATAGAAGGGAATACATTATCTTTAACAGCCAGTATCGGGATTAGTATTTTCCCTAGTGATAGCTCAGACCAAACCTCGTTGATAAAACATGCTGAAAGTGCGATGCGTTACACTAAAAAGCTAGGGGGGAATCATTATCAGTTTTTTTCTGCTGAGATGAATACCAAGGCGAAAAAACGCATTGAAATGGAAAATAAGCTTAGACGTGCGATAAAAAATAATGAGTTTGTGGTTTATTATCAGCCTAAAGTTAATTTAGAAAATAATGCGATTGTCGGAGCAGAGGCGTTAGTTCGTTGGATGGATCCCGATGTAGGTATGGTCTCACCAGCAGAATTTATTCCCATTGCCGAAGAAACGGGGTTAGTTAATGGGATTGGGGCGATTGTCTTAAAGGAAGCTTGTAGACAAAATAGCGAGTGGCAAGCTAAGGGGCTTTCAGGAGTGAAGATGTCTGTTAATGTTGCTGGCTCTCAATTTCGAGAACCCGAATTTATCGACAAAGTTAAAGCCGCTTTAACTGAGTCTGGGCTAGCGGCTGAATATCTGGATTTAGAAATCACTGAAACCATGTTGATTGGCAATATGGAGCAAGTCATTGAAAAATTGACAGCAATACGAGAGATGGGGGTTCATGTTTCTATTGATGATTTTGGGACAGGCTATTCAAGTTTGAGTTATTTAAGTCGTTTTCCTGTGACCACCCTTAAAATAGATCAGGCTTTTATTCGTGATATGGAAAATGATACGGCCACAGAGGAAATAGTCAGGGCGATTATTGGTTTATCGCATGGTTTAAATTTGGAAGTGGTTGCCGAAGGGGCTGAAAATATCAAGCATATTAATTTTTTACGCGAACAAGGGTGTGATCTTGTTCAAGGCTATTTTTATAGCAAGCCGCTACCTGCTGAGGAGTTTGAAAAGAAATTGGCGGGGGAATATTTGTATGACAGTTAATTGCTAATATACGGAAACGCGACTTTTAGTCGCGCACGAGACCTAAAAATTTCTCCAAAATTTATAAATTTAGACAGATTAAGATAAGCTCGTTTTAAAATTCATGTATGAAACTTCGTGCGCGACTAAAAGTCGCGATTCCGCCTGAGTAGTTACGTTACTTGTTACAAGGATTTTTGTGAATAAAATTAGCAGCAAATTCTTAAAAATAGATACACGACTTTGGCAGCTGGGCATTATGGCTGCTTTGTTGCTGTTAGGCGTGGTTGCTAGAGACTTTAGTTTATTACCCAGTCAAATTGCATTAACCTTTATTGCAGGGTTATTGACGCAAGCGATATTTCTTAAAGCTTTAAAAATTCCTCAACGTGGTTTTTTAAGCGCGTTTATTACTTGTTTTGGCTTATGCTTATTATTGCGTAGCTCTAATCTTTGGGTGCATCCTGTTGTTGCTGTTCTGGCAATGGCTTCTAAATTTACTATTCGTCCTTTTGGACAACATTTATTTAATCCTGCTAATTTAGGGGTGGTTTTAGGTCTAGCTTTATTTCCAGAAACTTGGGTGACTAGCGGGCAATGGGGGAGTGATTTAAGCTCGGCTTTATGGTTAATTGCAGGGGGATTTTTTATTGCTAGAAATGCTCATAGAATAGATATAACTGCTTATTTTTTAGTGATTTATGCCGCACTTTTTCTCATCATTCGGATTTTGTGGTACGGTTATCCGATAGCGGTGTTTTTTCATCAATTTCAAAATGGCGCATTATTATTATTTGCGTTTTTTATGATTTCTGACCCGATGACTATTCCTCATCAACGCACAGCCAGATTGATTCATGCCGCCATCGTCGCGGTGCTTGCTTATATTTGGCAATATTGGTTTTATTGGAATCAAGGCATTGTCTGGGGATTGTTTTTTGCGACTTTCCTCGTGCCATTATGGAATCATCTTTTTCCCGCACCGCATTATCAATGGCAAAATAATTCAGGAGACACAAAATGTACACAAGATTAATTTTTTTGTTGTTCGCGCTTTCTTTTACACAAAGCAGTTATGCTTTTTGTGGTTTTTATGTCGGCAAAGCTGATGCCTCGCTTTATAACGAAGCGTCACAAGTTGTCATTGCACGAAAGGGAGATAAGACAGTTTTAAGCCTGATGAATGATTATAAGGGAGATTTAAAAGATTTCGCTTTAGTCGTTCCTGTTCCAGAAGTATTAAAAGAAGGGCAAATTAATATTGGTGATCCTAAGCTATTTGAAAGAATAGATGCTTTCACTGCTCCTCGTTTAGTGGAGTATCAAGATGCTAACCCTTGTCTCGATAATTATAAAAAAGACCGTTCAGCAAGTTTTAAAATGCGCTCTCCTGCTTCTGAAAAAGAATCAAGAGATGATGGACGCTTATTAGGCGTGACCATAGAAGCTGAATACACTATTGGTGAATACGATATTGTGATTTTGTCGGCGGAAGAATCTGATGGTTTGGAAACGTGGTTGCAGCAAAATGGCTACAAAATCCCACAAGGTGCGAGTCGTGCTTTACGCCCTTATATTAAGCAAGATATGAAGTTTTTTGTGGCTAAGGTTAATTTACAGGAGCAAAACAAAACTGGCTTGAAATTCTTGCGCCCTTTACAGTTTGCCTTTAAATCTGAAAAATTTATGTTGCCAATTCGTTTAGGGATGATTAATTCACAAGGAGCGCAGGATTTATTAATTTATATATTGACTGAAAAAGGGCGCGTTGAAACCAGTAATTATCGAACTTTGAAATTGCCGAGCAATATGGATATTCCAGTGTTTGTTAAAAATGATTTTGCGACGTTTTATAAGGCTTTATTTGAGCATCAGGTTAAAAAGCAGAATATGCGAGCGGTGTTTACCGAGTATTTCTGGAATATGGGTTGGTGTGATCCTTGCGCCGCAAATCCTTTATCTCAAAGTGAATTAAACCAGTTAGGTGTTTTTTGGTTGGGTGGTAATTCTCAGCGGGGTAGGGGGATTCCTGTGCAAGTGACACGCTTACACGTTCGCTACAATGGCAATAGTTTTCCCGAAGATCTAATGTTTCAGGAAACAGGTGATAAACAGAATTATCAAGGGCGTTATGTTTTGCGTCATGCTTGGAAAGGGTCGCCTGAAAAATGTGCGGCAGCTAGCGCGTATTTTGATAACTTGAGACAGCGACATGAGCAAGAAGCGCGTACTTTGTCTGATTTAACAGGCTGGAGCATGGATGAGATTCGAGGAAAAATGAATCTTAGCTCTTCCTCTAAAACACGTTCTATTCATAATAATTCGTCATCGGGTGATGATGAATGGTGGAAAAAAGTCTGGAAAAAATAAATAAAGCCAGACCTCGGAGGTTTCTAAAACCTCCGAGGTCTGGCTTTATATTATTTTTTCCAGACTTTTTTTCCACCATTCATCGTCACCCGAAGATGAATTATCATGAATAGAGC
>WTBX01000063.1 GCA_013138855.1 Methylococcaceae bacterium | reverse complement strand
CATATTGTTTAAGTTTTTTCTAAAATTATTTTTGAAGTGTTAAAATCCATAAGCTGGGAAGGTGAAACATAGGTGATTGAAGTAAAATTCGACAGCCTAGATAACATCCCTTTAAGGGATGGTATCCGTGAATTTATTTTTCTGAAAACCTATAGATATTATGCTTAGGCATGAGTCCCTTCAATCAAATACAAACGCTGATACCATTCTCCATCGACTTCAAAAATCCGTGCTTCCTCATCGTGTTTTTCTTTTTCCAGCCAATAATCAATATAAGCGTGATAATGGTCAGCGAGTAATAAATCTTGAGTTAAAACCACTTCCCATTGCGACCAATGTTTATTCATTAATTCCTGAGTTTTACGCCAGCTTTGTTTTGAGGTTGCGACCGTCACCATACGCCCGCCTTTTTTTAACCATTTAGTGCTTTCGGTAATCATGTTATCCAATACATAACGACCTTCTTCGCCCGCCATTTCAAAATCATTGCGATGACTGCGTTCTTCATCGGGTTCACCAGGAAACGTGGGCGCATTACTCCAGACTAATTCAAAGCTGTTTTCATGATGATTTTGTAAGGCAGAAAACATATCTGACTCGGTAAAATGACACAGGCTTTTATCTAATTGGTTAAGTTCCCAGTTACGTTCACATAAATCGGCGGCATCGGGGTGAATATCAAAACCTGTAACATGCGCACCTTTTTGGCCTGCTAAAATCGCCAGTACGCCACTGCCTATGCCGATTTCCAATACTTTCATATCGTCTTCAATACGTTGGTCTAATACTTTGCCAAATAATTGCGCAAATTCGGTGGGCATCCAGACGGTTGGATGGTCGTGTAAATGAATATTTTGTTCACAAATTTCTACAGATAACATCTTGCACCTCTTATTGTTATTTATATGCCAGAGAATCAATCATAGATGAGAGTTGTTCTCGTCTACTATTGAAAGCAATGACTTGGGGATTTTTATGTAAGGGTTTGAGTTTTTCAGGCTGAGTTAATTGAATTAATTTTCGCGCTAAAATAGTGGTCGGGTCAAATAAAGGTATGTGTTGATGATGCGATTTTTTAATCACCAGTGCGATTTCACTACAGCCTAAAATAATGGCTTGTGCTTTGTTTTTGGCGAGATTTTCTATGGCAGCATACAACAATTGATGAGTCTTATCACACTCTGAGCCTGTGCCTGATTTAATGCCATAAATAGCATCATGGGTGGATTCTTTAACGGTTGTAGAGGGGTTAATGATTTGAATATCATATTGAGAAAAGCGAGATTCATACACCTTAGTTTGATAAGTCCCTAAAGTAGCGAGTAAACCAATTCTTTTTAAATGCGGATAATTAAGGCTTAAAAATTCAGCGGTAGCATCCAGCATATTGACTAATTTAATCTTGCTTCCCGATTGTTTAAGTTTTCTGATAATAGGGTTATAAATTTTCGGAGCATGAGCGGTATTACAGGGCATCCCTATAACATTTGCATCCATGATTTCTAATTTTTGAATGAGTTTGACAATGTTTTTAGCGGGATTTTGTTGGGTTTTAGCTTGTAAAAACGCAGTACGATCAGGGATTTGATGAGGATAGGATAGCAATACCATAGGAATACAATCATGGTCGTTTTCGGTTTGCGTTTGTTCGATAATTTTATTGGCTAAATCTACACCTGTCGTTGCCCCCATGCCTCCAATAATACCAATGGTTTTCATACTTTAACCTCTTAACACACTTGGTAAACAAATAAACGCGCCTTAGCCTCTGGATGCAAACGCGGCATAATTTGGCAAGGTTCTGTGCTTTCAACCAATCGCCATAAGCTTTGATTTTCTAAAGTTTGTTGTTTGATGGCGAACTCATTCGCATAAACTTTATCGTTGACACTAAAAATAAGATAGCCGTTTTTTTGCGTGACGCGCACTAATTCATCTAAAGAATTGGCAGGTGCATGACCTGTAGTAAAGACTCCCGCAGAAATCACAACTTTAAAATAATCATCAGGAAAATCTAAAGTCTCACCTAATGTCATGCGTTGTAAATCGTTATAAATATTTTTTCTATCCGCCACTTTTAACATGGCTTCGGAAAAATCAATTCCAACTAGGTTGGAATAATCAAAAATCTGTAAAAATTCGCCTAATAAACCAGTGCCAACGCCCGCATCTAAAATAGGCTCGTTAGTTTTTTTAACATGACGCATTACTAAATTACTGACTAAAGCAGGTTGTCTGCCGCCGCGTTGTTCACTGTCGCGGTCAAAATCATCTGCCCAGTCATCGTAGGCGGTTTCAAGTTTTTCAGTGGATTCTGCGTTATAAACTTGATTTAAGCGTTGTTTTATTATGGTTTCCATAGTGACCTTTTGTTTTAGTTATTATGTTTTTGGCAACTTAAGTTTTATGGTGTCAAGTTATATCAATTTTATTAAAACAAAAACGCATTGCCGAGGTATTGAGTTGATAGTCGCGTATTGAGTAAGTAGATTTTAAATGCTCAAAACCTAAACTCTGCAAGGCTGGAACACGCCAAAGCGGAGCTTCTATCGCCACTGCTCTTGTACCTAGTTCAAACGCCTTTTGCAAACGACTTTGCATCAAGAATTTTGCCAAACCACGTCTAGTGAACTCTGGAGCAATGACCAGACGATTAAAAGAGGCAATCAGCGGGGGGTAAAAGTCTTCAAGACCTTTAAACACAAAAGAATCAGGGATTTGTTCAAGCGTGGAATGCAAACTCATCCTGCCACTGCCTACCAGTTGTTGTTGATGAAAAATGCACCAAATATACGCTTTGTGGTCGATTTCGCCTAGCCAGACGTTATTGAAAGCCTTGGCAGAATGTTCGTGAAATTCTTGCCATACTCTTTGTCTTAGCTGTGAAATTTCTGCCAATAACTTTGGCTTAATATAAGACTCAGGCTCTATCAACTGAACCTGAAATTCATCACTTAAAGGTTTGGGAGTTTGTATCATGTTTCAATGCGACTCTTAATTAAAAAGAAGCTATTTGTGTAAATGGGTTTCCTGATTACATGAAAGCTTCAGTCGTTTTCACAGCTTTGGTAGTAATCAGGAAAAGTTAAGCTTTGTTACTCCGTCAAAGTCGTTACAGGGTTTTGATTACCCTCCAGACTATTA